>NZ_BAAAHE010000030.1:0-29680 GCF_039525035.1 Sporichthya brevicatena | reverse complement strand
CGGGGCTCTGCACTGCACTGAGTGGTAGCGGGGACAGGATTTGAACCTGCGACCTCTGGGTTATGAGCCCAGCGAGCTACCGAACTGCTCCACCCCGCGTCGATGTGACTGGCGTCAGGTTACCAGGCGGCGGGGACCGAGCCAAAACGGGGGCCTGCTCCCCGGGCCCGGTCGGGGCCTTAACGGCCGCAGCGCCCGAGGCGGGGAGCGCGGGGCTCCCGTACCGCGGACGCTGCGACGTGGGTCGGCCGCTACGTGTCGGCCGGCGGGGTCGGATCCGGTGGTGCCGGGGTCGGGTCCGGTGGTGCGGCCGGGGTCGGGGTCGCGACCGGGGCGCTGTTGCCCCCGCCGCCTCCGCCGCCGCGCCGGTTCTGGAGGTTCGCGGCCTTGTTCAGCGCCGCCTCCAGTCGGTCCTGGGCCTTGCCGTAGGCCGCGAAGTCGCCCTTGGCGAGAGCGGCCTGGCCGTCGGAGTAGGCCTTCTGGGCGTCGGCGATCGCGGCGGCGATCTGGGCGTTGACGTTCTGCCCGCCACCGGAGCTGCCGTTGTTGTTGTTGCCACCGCCGCTGGGCGTCTCGTCCGGCGTGGTGACGCCCGAGTCGCCGTCGAAGACCTTGTCGAGGGCCTCACCCAGGGTGCGGCCGATGGCGATGTTGTCGCCGAAGGCGACGATCACCTGCTGCAGCAGCGGGAACGAGGTGCCGGTCGCGGCCTGGACGTACAACGGCTCGACATAGAGCAGGCCACCGCCGACGGGGAGGGTCAGCAGGTTTCCGAACGTCACCTTGTTGCCGACGCGCAGCGCCAGCAGCTCGGCGTTGACGCCCGGGTCGGCCTTGATCTCGTTCTGCACCTGTCTCGGACCGGGGACGGTGGTATTTCGGGGCAGCTGGAGCACGCGGAGTTTGCCGTACTCCGGCCCCGGCGTCGCATTGACCGCCATGAAGGCCGAGAGCTGCTGACGCCCGGCCGGCTCGAACGCCGTCGACAGCGAGAACGCCGGCTCCTTCTGACCCGGCATCTGCAGCGTGAGGTAGTACGGCGGCTGCGCCTCGGTGTCGGAGGCGACGCCGAGCGCGGCCTGACTGTCACCGGTGCCGGGGTCCCGCGGCACCTGCCAGAAGTCCGCGCGGCCGTAGAAAGTCTCGGCGTCCGTGACGTGGTAACGCGCCATCATTTCCCGCTGAACCTTGAACAGGTCCTCCGGGTAACGCAGGTGCGACATGAGAGCGCTCGGGATCTCGCTCTTCTCCTTGACGGAGTCCGGGAACGCCTTCTTCCACGTCTTCAGGACGGGGTCTTCCTCGTCCCACGTGTAGAGGCTGACCGTGCCGTCGTAGGCGTCGACCGTCGCCTTCACCGAGTTGCGGATGTAGTTGACCTCGTCGCGCGGGGCGATGACCCGACGGTCCGCCGTCGTCAGCGTGGTCTCGGTCGCCGTCCCCAGCGTCGTGCGGCTGGCGTAGGGGTAGTTGCCGCTGGTCGTGTAGCCGTCGACGATCCACTGCACCCGGCCGTCGATGATCGCGGGGTACGGGTTGCCGTCGAGTGTCAGCCAGGGCGCGACCTTGCCGATCCGGGCCCGCGGGTCACGGATGTAGAGGATCTTCGAGGCCGAGTCGACGTCGGAGGACAGCAGGATCTTCTGCTCGCGGAACTTCACCGCGTAGAGCATCTGCTTCCAGAAGTTGCCGATCGGCACGCCACCCTTGCCGGCGTAGGTGTTGTTCGACTGACCGTTGGGCTTGCTGTCGTCCGGGTAGTCGAACTCGCGGTTCTGCCCGTCGGAGCGGCCGACGATCGAGTACGCCGGCGACTCCTCACCGAAGTAGATGCGCGGCTCGTACTCGCCGACCAGCTGGTTGGTCGAGGAGATCCCGCTCGAGACGTAGTTCGGCCCGCCGTCGGAGTTGACGTTGTTGCCGCGCGCGGCCACGAAGCCGTAGCCGTGGGTGAAGATCAGGTGGTCGGACACCCAGTTGCGCTGCGCCGGCGGGATGTCGCCGAGGTTGAGCTCACGGACGGCGGCGACGACGTCCTCGGTCTTGCCGTTGACGTTGTACCGGTCGATCTTGAGCGTGTCCGGGAACGAGTAGAAGCCACGGATCTGCTGCTGCTGCTGGAACGTCGGCGAGACGATGTTCGGGTCGAGCAGACGGATGCTCGCCGTGGTGTTCGCGTTGGCGCGCAGCGCGCCGGCCTCCGCCGTGGTCTTGGCGTCGTACTCGGTGACCTCCGCGTCGGCGATCCCGTACGCGGTTCGCGTCGCCTGGATGTTGCGGTCGATGTACGGCGCCTCGCGGGTGACCTCACTCGGGCGCACCTGGAACTGCTGGACGATCGCCGGGTACACGCCGCCGATGAGCACCGCGGACAGGACCAGCAGACCGAGCCCGAGGCCCGGCAGGATCCAGGTCCGCCGCCACACGTTGGCGAAGAACAGGACGGCGCAGATGAGCGCGATGCCGACGAGGATCGTCTTCGCCGGCAGCAGCGCGTGGACGTCGCGGTAGCGCAGACCGGTCCAGCCGGTGACGCGCTCGAACCCACCGCCGTGGACGGCCAGGCCGTACCGGTCCAGCCAGTAGGCGACCGCCTTGAGCAGCACGAACAGACCGAGCAGCACCGAGATGTGCGCCTGCGCGGCGGGGGTCGACTTCTCCCCCGGCGTCTGCAGCCGCAGACCGCCGTAGAGGTAGTGCGTGACCGCCGCCGCGAGCAGCGAGACCAGGACGATCGCGAAGAAGAACCCGAGGACGAAGCGCCACCACGGGTAGTCGAAGACGTAGAAGGAGACGTCCTTGTTGAACTGCGGGTCCTTCACCCCGAAGCTCGTGCCGTGGCGCCACTGCAGCCAGGTGCGCCACTCACCCGCGGCGGCGGTGCCGCCGAGGATGCCGAGCACGACACCGATACCGAGAACCAGCCACACCCGGTACGGGTCGATGCTGACCCGGTAGCGGTCGAGGTTCTGCTGCTCGGCCGACATGCCGCGGAACGCCGGCCGCAGCCGGTACGCGATCACGATGTTGGCCACGACCAGCACCGCCATCAGCAGGCCGAAGACGACGAACAGACCGATCCGCGTCGTCAGGCGCGTCGTGAAGACGTCGGTGTACTCGATCGACCGGAACCACAGCAGATCGGTCATGAACGACGTGAAGACGCCGAACCCGAACATGAGCATCACGAGGATGACCAGCGTCGGAATGAGCGCCTTGGGCCGCTTACGCCCGGTGCTGAAGGGTCGCCGAGGGCTCGACCCTGCGTCGGGGGGATTGAAGGTCACGCCAGCCGTCCTGTCTCGCTAGATCATCTGGCCGTGCCAGGGCAACTTACCGAGCGTCCTGAGGGTTCCCGACGGTCGGCCCCGGCGCGTCACACACCGATCACCTCGACCCCCACCCCGGCGACCACCTCGTCCTTTCGTTGAGGAGGTCGAAGACGCGCCGCCCGCGCTCGCCTAGGGTGAGCGCCGTGAACCCCTTCCTCCACTCCGCGCTGGTCGACATCGAGCAGCACGTCGCGCAGGGCGGCTGGGACCAGCCGACCCGGCTGTACGCCCTGGTCGAGACCGCGACCCTTCTCCGCGAGGAGCCCTCCCTGATGGAGGAGTTCCAGCGGATGGGCATCGACCGGCCCCCGGCCTTCACGCCGGTCGAGCAGGAGGACCTGCCCGACATGCCGCTGGACGAGATCCTCGCCCAGATCACCTGGGGCGAGCAGGTCACGGGCTGCGCGATCGCCGTCGAGCGGCTCGTGCTCCCGGCCGAGGTCGAGGTCACGATCCCCCACGACTCCCCCGAGATGCCGGCCTACGTCGCCGCGCACCCGCTGCGCGAGGAGATCCGGCTCGTCGCCGCGGTCCTGCGCAACGGCCACCGGGACTGCGCGCTGCGCATGCGCTCCAACGACAAGGACGAGGAGGTCCTGTTCGGTGAGGACCTCGCCCCCGGCCTGCTCGAGGCCCTGCTCGGCACCTTCAGCGAGTACGACTACGAGCAGGTGAACGAGGAGGACCTCACGGACGAGGAGCGCGAGCTGCTCGCCCAGGAGCGCGCCGCCGCGGCCGAGGGCCACGAGCACGGCCCCGGCTGCAACCACGACGAGGACGATCACGGCCACGGGCACGGCCACGGGCACGGCCACTGAGGGAACTCAGCAGGTCGGGACGGTGCCCTGCCCGGTGCGGATCGCGTTGAGGGCCTTCACCGCGGTGTCGAGGGTGTCGACGCGGACCAGCTGAATCCCGTCGGGCCGGTTCGCCGCGGCCTCACGGCAGTTGCCGGCCGGGACCATGAAGACGGTCGCCCCGGCCTTGCGGGCGCCGAGGATCTTCATCTGGATGCCGCCGATCTTGCCGACGACCCCGTCGTCGGAGATCGAGCCGGTGCCTGCGATGTGCCGGCCGCCGGTGATGTCCTCCGGCGTCAGGCGCTCGATGATGCCGAGCGCGAACATCAGGCCGGCGCTCGGGCCGCCGACGTCGTCCAGGGAGATCGTCACCTGGAACGGGAACTCGTAGTCGACGTCGGGGGTGATGCCCACGAACGGGATCGACGGGTCGTCCGGGTTCGGCGCGGTGGTCAGCGTCTGGTTGACCCGCTTGCCGTCGCGCTCGAGGACGAACGCGACCTGCTCCCCCGGCTTGTGCTTGCGGACGAGCTCGACGACCTGTGCCGGGCCGGTGACCTTCACCCCGTCGATGCGCAGGATCCGGTCGGCGACCTGGAGCTTGCCCCAGGCCGGGGTGCCCTCGGTCAGGGCCGCGACCACGGTGTTCGCGACCAGCGGGATCTTGAGCTGCTTGAGCGCCGCCGCGGTCGCGTGCGTCTGCGACAACGCCATCTCCTGGACGTTGCGGGCCTCGATGTCCTCGGCCGACAGGTTGTCCGGGTAGACGGTGTTGCGCGGCACGACGGCGACGCCGGACTGCAGCCAGCCCTGCATCGCCTCGAACAGGCTCATCCGGTGGCTCGGGTTGCTGATCGCGACCGTCGTCAGGTCGAGCTTTCCGGTGGTCGGGAACGTCTGCCGCCCGGAGATGACGATCAGCGGCTTGCCGTTCGCCTCACCGAGGGTGTCGGTGGCCGGGCCGGGCGAGAGCCGCGCGTACGGGACGGGCAGCAGGAGCAGGCACGCCACCATGACCGCCAGGAGCACACCCGTCACCGAGAGCGTGACGGTCCGCGCCTGCCGCGCGCCGAGTCGGTTCAGCACGGAGGAACCTTACGTGGAGCGGGCTCGATCCCTACGGGGTGCCGACCCACTCGGTCGAACCGTCGGTGAAGAGCTGGTGCTTCCAGATCGGCGTCTCGGCCTTGATCGTGTCGATGAGCTCCTTGCAGGCCGCGAACGCCTCGCCCCGGTGCCCGGTCGAGACGGCGACGACGACCGCGAGCCCGCCGATGTCGAGATCCCCGACCCGGTGCACGGCGGCCACCTTGATCACGTCGTGCGTCGCGGCGATGCGCTCGCAGATCTCCCGCATCTTGTCCGCGGCGGTCGGGTGCGCCGAGTACTGCAGGCCGGTCACGTTCTTGTCCTGGTCGTTGTCCCGGACCGTGCCGACGAACATCGAGATGCCGCCCGCGGCCGGGTCCTCGACCAGCGCGAGGATCTCCGCCGGGTCCAGGGGGACGTCCCGGATCTCGACCAGCCGTACCGCGTCGCTCATTCCTTGCCTCTTCTCGTCAGGGCTGCGCCTGTCCGGCCGGTTTCCGAGCAGGGTGTCATGCGCGCCGCCGCCGGCGGGCCGGGCGCAGGATCGCCGCGGTCCCCATCATGGCGACCGCGGCCCCGGCCGCGCCAAGGGACGCCCGGTGCGCGTTCGCCGGGCGCGCCCCCAGGTCGACCAGCATCGCCTCCAGAGCGGCGACGTTGTCGTACCGCGCACGCCACCCGGCGGTCCGTAGCCGCTCGCTGGAGACCACCCACGGGTAGGCGACGTAGCGCAGCTCGGAGGCCGGCGCGGCGCCGACGCCGAGGCGCGCGAGCCGCTCCGCCGCCCCGAAGGCCAGCGACGACGGCAGCGTGATGCGCCGCAGCCCCGCGACCAGTTCCACGTCCTCCTGCTCCAGCCACCCCTCGCACCCGACGGTGACGGCGCCGGAGACCTTCCCGAGCGCCGCGTACTCCAGCGCCGAGACCAGGTCGTCGACGTGGCAGAACTGCCAGGCCGGCCGGACGCCCTGCAGGTGCAGCAGCCTCGTCGAGGAGAAGTGCCGGGTCAGGACGGTGTCCATCCCGCCGCCGACGAGCATCGCCGGGCGCAGCACGGTCAGCGCGCCGGCCCCGGCGGCCGGCCGCGCGGCGCGGGCCAGGTCCTCGATCTCCATCAGCTCGGCCACCAGGCCGCGCTCCGGCGTCGCGCGCAGCGGGGCGTCCTCGTCCAACGGCAACGGGTTGGCCTCGTCGGCCCCGTAGACCATCGCCGAGGTGCACAGGACGACGCGGGGCACGCCCGCACGCCCGGCCGCGTCGAGCGCCGCGGCGGCGACCGGCACGTTCGCCACCGTCGGCTCCGCGTCGAAGGAGATCTCCAGGTGCACCAGCACCGACGCCCCCGCGAGCCGGTCCGCGAGCAGGGGCTCGCCGGTGGCGATCGGACGCAGCTCCGCGACCTCGGGGTGCCCGGTCAGCTGCTCGGCCAGCCGCCGCCCCAGCCCGCTGTCCGCGCCGGTGATCGCCACGACCAGCCCGCGGCCGGTCCCCCGCCCCGCGGCCGCGCGCGCCGCGCTCCAGCGCTTCGGCGCCTTCCCGGTCGCTTTGCCGGTCGCCGTCCCGCGCGCCGTCCCGGACTTCCCGGACGCCGGGCCGGCTGAGCGCGGTCCCGTGCGCTCAGAGCGAACCTGCCGCTGCGGCGGCGTCATCGCCGCCGGGGCCCGGCTAGGTTGGAGAACATGAGCAGCGCACGCTCCAGGACTCAGGGTGTCGCCGCAATTGTCGCCGACCGGGACGGATTTCCGCGATGAGCGTGCCCTTCGGATTCGGGATGCCGGGCGGCGGGGACGACGACCCCGGCAAGAACCTGGGCCCCGACAACCCCTTCGCCGCCCTCTTCAGCGGCGACCCCAACGCGCTCGGCGCGATGTTCACCCAGCTCGGGCAGATGCTGTCCTACAGCGGCGGCCCGGTGAACTGGGACCTCGCCAAGGACGTCGCCCGCAAGACCGTGGCGGCCGCCGGCGGCGACCGTTCGATGGGCGCCGGTGAGCGGGCCGAGGTCGACGAGGCGATCCGCCTCGCCGAGCTGTGGCTGGACCCGCTGACCGTCATGCCGGCCGGCGCCAACGCGTCCCTGGCCTGGAGCCGCGCGGAGTGGATCGAGAACACGCTCTCGGTGTGGAAGCAGCTCGTCGAGCCCGTCGCCGCCCGCGTGGTCGAGGCGATGGGCGGCGCGCTGCCGGGCCAGCTCCCCGAGGAGATGCGCGAGGCCGCGGCCCCGCTGATGGGGATGATGAAGCAGATGGGCGGCGCGATGTTCGGCGCCCAGGTCGGGCAGGCGCTCGGCTCGCTGGCCGGCGAGGTGTTCGGCGCGACCGACATCGGTCTGCCGCTCGGCCCGCCGGCGCGGGCCACGCTCGTCCCCGCGAACGTGGCCGCCTTCGGGCAGGGCCTCGGCGTCCCGGCGGACCAGGTCCGGCTCTTCCTCGCGCTTCGCGAGGCGGCGCACCAGCGCCTGTTCGCCCACGTGCCGTGGCTGCGCGCGCACGTCCTCGACGCCGTCGAGTCCTACGCCCGGGGCATCTCGGTGCAGATGGACAAGCTGGAGGAGATCGTCTCCGGCCTCGACCCGACGAACCCCGAGGCGATCGGGCAGGCGTTTCACGAGGGCATGTTCACCCCGGAGAACACCCCCGCGCAGCGGGCCGCGCTCGCGCGTCTCGAGACGATCCTCGCCCTCATCGAGGGGTGGGTCGACAAGGTCGCCGGCGCCGCCGCGGCCGAGCACCTCGCCGCCGCCCCGCAGCTGCGCGAAGCCGTCCGCCGCCGCCGCGCGACCGGTGGCCCGGCGGAGCAGACGTTCGGGACTCTCATCGGTCTCGAACTGCGGCCGCGCCGGTTCCGCGAGGCCGCCGAGCTGTGGCAGCGCCTGACCGAGGCCCGCGGGGTCGACGGCCGCGACGCGCTCTGGGCGCACCCGGACCTGCTGCCCACCGCCGACGACCTCGACCACCCCGCCGCGTTCGTCGAGGCCGCGCAGATCTCCGGCGGCAGCGACCTCGACATCTCGAGTCTGCTCGACGGCAGCCTCGGTGAGGCCCCGCCGGAGCAGCCCCCGCCGGGGAGCACCGAGGGCGACGGCAACTCCGAGAAGTGAGCCTGCATGCCGACGCCGTCAAGGTTCTGACGGCGTATCAGCCCACGGACGAGCACCAGCAGAGCCTGCGGGCGTCGTTCCTGACGTTCCTCGGCGCGAATGCCGGCGCGATGACGCGCGAGTGCCGGCCCGCGCACCTGACCGGCAGCGCGATCATCGTCGACGCGACCGGCGAGCGGGTGCTGCTCACCTTCCACAGCAAGGCCCACATGTGGCTGCAGATGGGCGGGCACTGCGAGCCGGGCGACCAGGCTCTCGCCGACGTCGCGCTGCGCGAGGCGCGCGAGGAGTCGGGCATCGCCACCCTCACCCTGCTCCCCGACCCCGTCCTGCTCGATCGCCACCCCGCGCCCTGCTCGCCGTACGTCGAGCACCATCTCGACGTCATGTACGTCGCGATCGCGCCGGCCGACGCCGTCGAGCAGATCAGCCCGGAGTCCATCCGCCTGGGCTGGTTCACCCCGGACGAGATTCCCGAGCCCACCGACGACGCGGTGCGCCGCCTCGCCCGGGCCGGGACCGCCCGCGTCCGCGCCGAGCTCGCCGGCCGGTGAGCGGCACCTCCTCCGGCCCGGGCGGGCTGGGGCTGGGACGCATCCCGGCCGCCCTCGACGACGACGGGCGTCTGACGGTCCGCCAGCACGCCGTGCTCGCCACCGGGGTGTTCCTCACCGTCGTCATCGGCGCCCTGGCGGTCACGGTCCTGCTCGACCCCGGTGAGTCCGGCGGCACCGGCCACGCCTTCACCGACCGCTGGGTCTTCGGCGCGATCGTCGTGCCCGCCGCCTACGGCATCCGCCGCTACCTGTTCCGCCCCCGGATCGTCGTCGACGCCGGCGGGGTCCGATTCGACAACGCGTTCTCCACGGTCGCGCTCCCGTGGGAGGACGTGGCCGACGCCCGCGGCCGCGGCTTCGTCGAGGTCGTCGGCACCGACGGCGACTGCGCCCGTGCCGTGCTCTACGGCCCCACGTTCTCCGGCCCCCTGACGCGCGAGGAACGGCCGGCCGCCCTCATCGCGTTGATCCGGGCCGAGGCCACCCGGCGCAACGGCCGCGACCCGCTGCCCGAGGACTACGCGGCCACCCCGCTCGTCTCCGACCTCGGCGGGGACCCCGAGGACCGCCCCGTCCCCGACCCGGTGATCCACCCGCGGCCGAGCTACGGCGTGCCGGAGGCCGTGACCTACCTGGTGCTCTGGACGCTGGCCTGCGCCGTCGCCGCTGCCCTGGCCTGAGAGCTCACGCCTCGGGGGCGTCGGAGGACTCGGACAGGTCGAGCCCGGCGGCGGAGGAGACGCCGTCCAGGTAGCCCCGGGCCCGCTCGGTGCGGGGGTAGGGCTCCAGCAGCTTCCAGAACGCGGCGCTGTGGTCGGGCACGAGCAGGTGCGCGAGCTCGTGCAGGAGCACGTAGTCGACGACGTAGCGGGGCATCCCCTGCAGCCGGGTGGAGAGCCGGATGGTCGCGTCGATCGGGGTGCACGAGCCCCAGCGGTTGACCTGGTTGTCGGCCCAGCGCACCGAGGTCGGGACGGCCGAGCCGCCCAGGTAGCGGTTCGAGAGCTCGCGGGCCCGGGTCATCAGCTCGGCGTCACTGGGGCGGCCCCGCGCCTCCTGGGCCTGCAGGCGGGCCAGCATCGTCTCGACCCAGTAGCGCTCGTCGGCGCGGCTCATGCGGGCGGGGATCAGCACCACCGTCCGCCCGTCCTCGCGGTAGGCGGACACGGTGCTGCGCCGCCGCGTGCTGCGACGGACCTCGACCTGGTCGAAGGCGACCTCGTCCGCCGCCCCGGCGCGCCGACGCGAGGTCATGCCCGAACCCCACGAGTCACACTCAGGACGCTACCGGCCCCGAACCCCGGTCCGGGGGAGGTCGACACGCTCGTGACCAGAAATCCACACCCCCATGACCCGGATCCGCCCTGCTCAGCGGGGCCCGCCGGCGAACCTGGGAAGGTTTCCCACAAAGTTGTCCACAACCCGGTCGGGCGCAGATTCCGCTGCGGTCGAGCGTGGCAAATCTCGCGGGGGATGCCCGGATTTGTCACGATTTGAGGGGTTTTACGCGACCCGCCACGCGTCGCCACGCCCCCAGCTGGCGTCTGCAGGCTCCGCCGGGCACTAGTGTGTGCCGTCGTCGCGCGGGGCAGCACGCCGACAACCGCCCGACGCGACCGGCTGGTGCCGGTCGACCAAACCCGAGGGAGAAGAGATGGCCGAGACCTACACCGGCGAGGCGTACTGCGTGAAGTGCAAGGAGAAGCGCGACTTCACCGGCGAGGTGAAGGTCAGCGACTCCGGCCGCCGCATGGCGCAGGGCATCTGCAAGGTGTGCGGCACCAAGCTGAACCGCATTCTCGGCAAGGCCTGAGTCCCGCCCGGATCCACCGCTCCACCCCGGTCCGGGTCCCGAACCCGGCCGGTTGTCCACAGCCTGGCCCCGCGCTCCGGCGCGGAGGCCGAGGCTGCGGCAAGCTTCCCTCCGGACCCCGTCAGGTCCGGGAGGGAGGGGCCGTGCCTGCGCCGACGCCGCTGCGTCGCCCCAAGCTGAAGACCGGTCTCGTCCGGCTCCGCCGCGGCCCCGCGACCGTCCAGTTCGGTCTGGACCCTGATCGCGCCGTCCTCGTCTCCGGCCTCGACGCCGCGCTGGACGACTTCCTGGACCGCCTCGACGGCACGGTCCGCCCCGCCGACCTCGCGCGGCGCCTGCGCATCCCCGCGGCCCGTGTCCGGCGCCTGCTGGCCGAACTCGCGGCCGCCGACCTGCTGGAGGACGCCGCAGCCACCGCCGACGGCTGGGACCGGCTCCCCGTCACCTCCCGGGACCGTCTCGCGCCGGACCTCGCGGCGGCGACCCTCGCCCACCCCGGCCCGGACGCCGGGAAACGGGCCCTGTCGCGCCGGCTGGCCGCGGCGGTCCAGATCCGCGGCGGCGGCCGCGTGGGGGCGACGGCGGCCGCCCTGCTCGCCGCGGCGGGGGTCGGCCACGTCCACGTCGTCGACGACGCCGTCACCACACCCGCCGACCTCGCTCCCGGGGGACTGCGGCTCGCCGAGCTCGGGCAGCCGCGCGGTGCCGCGGCCACGACGGTCGCCGGCGAGTTCGCGGCGCTGCCCTGGGCGCCCGCCGCTCCCCCGGCCCTGGTGATCCTGGCCGACCGGCTGCCGGGGCTCGGGGACGCGGACGACCTTGTGCGGGCCGGCACGCCGCACCTGGTGGCCGCGCTGCGCGAGACGGAGGGGGTCGTGGGGCCGCTCGTCCTGCCGTTCCGCAGCTCGTGCCTGCACTGCCACCACCTGACCCGTACCGACCGCGACCGGGCCTGGCCGCACCTCGCGGCCCAGCTCGCCGTGGCGGGGCTCACAGCCGAGCCCCGTCCCGCCGACGTGGTCCTCGCCACGCTGGTGGCCGCCCAGGCGGCCCTGGAGGCGTTGTCCTACCTGGACACGGGGCACGCCGACACCGTCGACGGCACGCTGCATCTCCGCCTGCCGGACGGGGCACGCCGCCGCCGGAGCTGGCGCCGCCACCCCGCCTGCGGCTGCGCCTGGGCCGAGCGGAGCGCCGGCTGAGCCGAGTTGAGACGGGCGCCGCAGCCCAGATGGCCCCGCGCGCGGCCGAGATCATCGACAATGGCGGGGTGAGTGAGGCGTCCCGAGGACCAGGCGACATCCCGATCCGGGCCGTGACCCGGGGCGCCAAGTTGGCCGCGCTGCCCCTGGGCATGGCCGGCCGGGCGACGCTCGGCATCGGCAAGCGGATCGGGGGCAAGCCCGCCGAGAAGGTCACCGCCGAGATCCAGCAGCGCACCGCCGAGCAGATCTTCAAGACGCTCGGCGAGCTCAAGGGCGGGGCCATGAAGTTCGGCCAGGCCCTGTCGGTGTTCGAGGCCGCGCTGCCCGAGCCGGTGATCGCGCCGTACCGCGCCACGCTGGTCAAACTCCAGGAGGCGGCCCCGCCGCTGCCGGCCCGGGTCGTCCACGACGTCCTGCGGACCAACCTCGGTCCCGACTGGCAGGACCTGTTCACCGAGTTCGACGCCAAGGCCGTCGCGGCGGCGAGCGTCGGGCAGGTGCACCGCGCGACCTGGTCGGACGGCCGGGACGTCGCGGTCAAGATCCAGTACCCCGGCGCCGGTGAGGCCCTGCTCGGCGACCTGAACCAGATCAGCCGCCTCGCCCGCCTGTTCGGCTCGATGGTGCCGGGCCTCGACATCAAGGCGCTCATGGTCGAGCTCAAGGAGCGCGTCGCCGAGGAGCTCGACTACGCCCTCGAGGCCGACTCCCAGCGCGCCTTCGCGGCCGCCTTCGCCGACGACCCGGACTTCTGCGTCCCGCAGGTCGTCCACCAGGCCGGGAACGTTCTCGTCACCGAGTGGATCGACGGCACGCCGCTGTCGAAGGTGATCGCCGAGGGCGACCAGGAGACGCGCAACCGCGCGGGCGTCCTCTACCACCGCTTCCACCTGGCGAGCCCGACCCGGGCCGGCAAACTGCACGCCGACCCGCACCCCGGCAACTTCCGGATGCTGCCCGACGGGCGCCTCGGCGTCCTCGACTTCGGCGCGGTCAACCACCTGCCCGAGGGCGTCCCGCCGGTCATCGGCGTGCTGCTGCAGCAGGCGCTGCGCGGCGAGGCGAAGGCGGTCGTCGACGGCCTGCGCGCCGAGGGTTTCCTCAAGCCGAGCATCGACCTCGACCCCGACCGGGCCCTGGCCTACCTGCTGCCGTTCCTGGAGCCGGTCACCGTGCCGGAGTTCCAGTTCAGCCGCGCCTGGCTGCGCGCGCAGGGCCAGCGCATCGGCGACCCCCGCTCCCCCAACTACTCCACCGGCCTGCAGTTCAACCTGCCGCCGCGGTACCTGCTGCTCCACCGGGTGTGGCTCGGCTCGATCGGCGTCCTGTGCCAGCTCGAGGCCGCCGGCCCGTGGCGCGAGGAGCTCGCCGCCTGGCTCCCCGGGGCCGACGGGCTCACCGACATCCCCTACCGCACCCCCGAGGAGATCGTCGGCGAGTAGCCGCCGCGCTCCGCCCCCAGCAACGGTGATGGCCCGTCACTCGGTCGCAGGATGCGATCGGGTGACGGGCCATCGTGTTGGCTCCGTGAGCTCGGGCCGGCCTAGGCGCCGGCCACGCGGGCGACCGCCAGTTCGGCGCGACGCTGAGCGCGAGCCGCGCGCCGCTGCAGCCGTTCCGCCCGGCGCTGACGCCGGACCGTGGCGAGCAGGCGCTCGTGCTCGGCCTCGCACAGGCGTACCCGCATGTGCTCACGAGCCAGGTCCTCATTGCTGAACATGACCAGGCACTCCATTTCCAACCGGTCCCCTTGTGGGGGAAAGTCCTTGCTCTCAAAAGAACTGACGCCGCGTGAGGGTTACTCCCGCGGATCAGGCGGCTGCGGAACTTCGAACCAAACGTCAGGCCATTCGCAGGCCATCGGCAGGCCATTCCGGTTACGCAGCGATCGGGTTCTTGCGCGGACGGCCCCGGGGCCGCTTGCGCGGCACGACGACGCCCTGCACGAACAGCTCGCCGCCCCAGACGCCCCACGGCTCGGCGCGCTCCAGCGCTCCGGCGAGGCACGCCGATCGGATCGGGCAGTTCTGGCACAGCGACTTCGCGTACTCGACGTCGTCGGGCGACTCGGCGAAGAACAGTTCCGCGTCGAACGCGCGGCACGGGATCTTCTCGAGCAACTCCGCCGGCGCCGAGTTCAGCGCTTCGGTCGGGCTCTGCGCGGTGGTGCACAACATTCGGGTCTCACCCCTTGTGAGGGAACGTGCTCGGGCTGGTGGCTCGGTGGTGGACGGGTGGCGGCGAAACAAAAAGGCCGCGGATCCCGGGTTTCGGGTTCCGCGGCCTCTAAGGAGTGCCGGTCGATGGTGCCTAGACCGGTGGTCCAAGGGTGCGGAAGCCCGAACGGGCGAAAACGTCCTTACGCAGGGCAGCGGCGAAGCCGGCCGTCGCCGGGAGAGCCGTCTTGAGGACAGACTTCTCCTGCGGAACGGAGGTCATCGGCGCGATGTGGACGCCCTGCACGCAGCCGTGCTCATAGGCCGACCAAGGACGCGCGACAGTGCCCGCCGCCGGTACGCCGATGACACCCAGCTGGGTCGTCACGACGGTGTTCGTCATGTTCTCCACGGGGGGTCACCTCCGTCCTGGCTCGGGCAGCCGCAGTCGATCCGCGGCGTAGCAGATGGTGGAAGGCTAGAGGTCGCGTACTTCCGGCCGCAAGCGATTTATTCGGCGTTATTCTGCGGTGCGCGCAACAGTTCCTGCCGACCAGGGTTCATTCGGCCGCAGAACTTGCACCGACAGGCTCGCCGGCGCAGAGCGCGAGCACGTCCCCGCCGTAGCGCTCGAGCTTCGAGGCGCCGATCCCGGCGATGCGACCGAGCGCCCGCAGATCGGCCGGTTCGGCCTCCGCGATCGCCTGGAGCGTGGCGTCGGTGAAGACGCAGTACGCCGGCAGCGACTGCTCCCGCGCCCGGGCCAGCCGCCACTCCTTCAGCCGTTCCAGCAGGGCCTCGTCGTAGTCCGAGGGGCAGTCCGTGCAGCGGCCGAGCTTGCGGGCGACGGCGTCGACCAGCGTCTTGCCGCAGACCCGGCACGAGGTGATCGCCTTGCCGCGCTCCCGCTTGGGCCGGGCGGGCCGCCGCGGGCCCGCCTCGACCGCCACGAGGCCGTCGAGGAACCGCGACGGGCGGCGGTTGCCGCGGCCGCCCGGCGTGCGGGCGGTGGCCCAGGACAGGAACAGGCGATCCCGCGCCCGGGTCAGCCCGACGTAGAACAGCCGGCGCTCCTCGGCGACGGCCTCCTCGGTGTCGGCGTAGGTGATCGGGAGCATCCCCTCGACCAGACCCACGAGGAAGACGACGTCCCACTCCAGGCCCTTCGCGGCGTGCAGGGACGCGAGCGTGACCCCCTCGACGACCGGCACGTGGGCGTCGGCGGCGCGGGTGTCGAGCTCGGTCACCAGCGTCGCCAGCGTCGCGCTCGGGTCGGCGACGGCGAGCTCCTCGGCGATGCGGACCAGCGCCGCCAGGGACTCGGCCCGCTCGGCCGCGGCCCCGCGGGCGCCGTCGGAGGTCGTGGACAGCCCGGCGCTGGCGAGGACGTCCCGGACGGTGTCGACGAGCCCGCGGCCACCCTCCAGGTCGGTGTCGGTGCCGACCTCGATCGACCGCGCCGCCCCGCGCAGGCGCACGCGCGCCTCCCGGACCTCGGGTCGCTCGAAGAACTTCTCCCCGCCGCGCAGCAGGTACGGGACCCCCCGGTCGGCCAGTGCCTGCTCGTAGGCGAGGGACTGGCCGTTGGTGCGGAACAGCACGGCGATCTGGCTGGCCGGGACGCCCTCCTCCCGGAGGGTGGCGATCCGGTCGGCCACGGCCGCCGCCTCGGCCTCCTCGTCGGGGTACTCCTGCAGCGACGGCGCGATGCCGGCCGGGCGCTGGGCGCGCAGGTTGCCGGTGCGCGGCCCGTCGGCCGGGGTGGCCCCGACCAGGACGCGGTTGGCGAGGGCGATCACCTCGGGCGTCGAGCGGTAGTTCCGGGTCAGGCGGATGACCTTCGCGCCGGGGTGCTGCCGGGAGAACCCGAGCAGGTGGTCCGGGGTCGCCCCGGCGAAGGAGTAGATCGTCTGCGCCGGGTCGCCGACCACGCAGACCTCGTGACGGTCGCCGAGCCACAGGTCGAGCAGTCGCTGCTGCAGCGGGCTGACGTCCTGGTACTCGTCGACGACGAAGTGCCGGTACTGGCGGCGGACCTGCTCGGCGGCCTCCGCGCTGTCCGCGAGGACGCCGACGGTCAGCAGGAGGATGTCCTCCATGTCGATGATCCCGCGGGAGCGCTTGGTGTCCTCGTAGGCGCCGTAGAGCTCGGCCATCCCGGCCGGGTCGAGGCCCGCCGGGGGCGTCCGGCCGGCCGCCGCCGCGGCCCGGGCGTACGCCGCCGGGGCGATCTGGCTCACCTTGGCCCACTCGATCTCGGCCGCGAGGTCGCGCACCTCGGCCTGGCCCGGCCGCACCCCGACCCGCGACGCGGCGGCCGCGACCAGCGGGGCCTTCTTCGCCTCGATCGACGGGAGTTCGCCGCCGACGACCGTCGGCCAGAAGTACTGGAGCTGGCGCAGGGCCGCGGAGTGGAACGTGCGAGCCTGCACCCCGGCGGCCCCGAGCGCGCGCAGGCGGGTGCGCATCTCCCCCGCGGCGCGCGTGGTGAAGGTGACGGCGAGCACGCACTGCGGCGGGTAAACCCCCGTGCGGACGCCGTGCGCGATGCGGTGCGTGATCGCCCGGGTCTTGCCGGTTCCGGCCCCGGCGAGGACGCAGACCGGGCCCTCCAGGGCCTCGGCGACCTCACGCTGTTCCGGGTCGAGCGCGTCCAGGATCTGCCTGTCCGACATCGTCACGAGCGGCCCCGAACTGTCATGGGGACATCCTCGCAGCCGCCGCCGACAGCGGTCGGGGTGTGCTCAGTCGCTGCTCAGTCGCGGCTCAGTCGATGCTCAGGCGCGACCCAGGCCGAACAGGCTCTTCCAGGTCTGCAGCCCGACCTTGCCGTCGACGACCAGGCCCTTGCGACGTTGGTAGCGCTTGACGACGTCCCGGGTCTGGTTGCCGTAGTAGCCGTCCCGGACGATCGGCTTGTAGCCGAGGTCGTGCAGGCGGAGCTGGATGAACAGGGTGCGCTCGCGGTACTTGTTCCGCAGCGCGGTCGTGTACTGCGGGCCCTGGTAGAACAGGTGGTCCAGCTCGTCGGCCAGGTTCGGGCACTGCTTGCTGGTGCCGCCCCGCCAGACCTTCTTGACCTGCTTGGCCGGGCACTGCTTGCCGCTCTTGGTGTGTGCCGGGGCCGCCGTCGCGGCCGGCGACTCCACCGCCGCCCCGCCGAGCAGCGCCAGTCCCAACGCCGTCGCGGCTACACCCACGCGTGCGCGCATGCGCTCTCCCCCTCGAACGACCGTGTCGTGCCCGTACCGAACCCCGGACGGGGCCCTGCACCGCACCGTAGTGAGATAGGGCGGAAGAAGGAACGGCGCTGCGCTGTTCCATCAGGACTGCTCCACCGGTTCTGATCCGTCCGCCCCCACGAGAGGTAGCCACGCCCGCCATGGCCGACTACGCCAGCCAGCTCGACCCCGACGTTCTCGTCATGTTCTCGACGCCGTGGTGCGGCTACTGCAAGCGCCTCAAGCTGCTGCTGGACTCCGACGGCATCCCGTTCGTCGAGGTGAACATCGAGGCCGACCCGGCCGCCGAGCAGTTCGTCATCGAGGCCAACGGCGACGGCACCGCCACCGTCCCGACCCTGCGCTTCCCCGACGGCTCCACCGCCGTCAACCCCACCTTCGCCCAGGTGAAGGACCGCCTCGCCCAGACCGCCTGACCGCCTGACCGCCTGACCGCCTGACCGCCTGACCGCAGCGCTGTCAAAAAAGGGTGACACCCCTTACTGCGCAGTAAGGGGTGTCACCCTTTTTTGACACGGCCTGCGGGTCATGTGCGCGAGCCGCCCCAGGAGTTCGACTTCGGCAGGGGTTCGCCGTACCAGCGCTCGATGAGCCAGCGGGCGATCGAGATCGAGCCGGGCATGAGGATCTCGCCCCGGCGACCGGCGTCCAGGAGCTCGCCGCGGGTGAGCCAACGGGCCTCGGCGATCTCCTCGGGGTCGATCGTGATCTCCGTCGACGAGGCGCGGGCGTGGAAGCCGAGCATCAGCGAGCTCGGGAACGGCCAGGGCTGGGAGGCCTGATAGCGCACCTCGTCGACGACGACGCCGACCTCCTCGAGCACTTCGCGGCGGACCGCCTGCTCGAGGGACTCCCCCGGCTCGACGAAGCCGGCCAGCGTGGAGAACCGGCCCTCCGGCCAGACCGGGGCGCGGCCGAGCAGCGCGCGGTCGTCCTCGTCGACGACGAGCATGATCACCGCCGGGTCGCTGCGCGGGAACTGCTGGGCCTCGCACTCCGGGCACCGGCGGACGTGACCGGCGGCCGTCGACTCCGTCCGCGCGCCGCAGTTCGGGCAGAACTGGTGCCGGGCGTGCCAGTTCGCGAGTCCGACCGCGTGGACGAAGAGCCCGGACGCGCCGGCGGACAACCGCGAGGAGATCTCGCGCAGATGCGTGACGCGCTGCTCCTCGCCGGTCGCGACCAGCTCGCGGTCGACCGCGAAGTGCGGGACGCCCGCCTCGTCGAAACCGAGGAACAGCCGGTCCTCCGGAGCCACGTCCCCGACCTGACGTGGCGTCAGGTACACGAGGTCGCTGCCGTCGGCGAGCAGCAGACTGGCGGAGTCGCGGACGAGGAGCACACGCGCCCGCGGGTCCGACCACGCGGCGTCGAGTGCCTTCGGGTCCAGCCGCAGGTGCGCCGACCGGTCGTGAGTGGCCCGGGAGAGCCGCAGCTCGTTCATGATTCGACTGTACGGATCTTCCGCCGTCAGGGAACCGCCGCCCACGCCGGACCGGCGAGGATCTCCTCAAGTTCGGCGCGGCCGGGCAGCTCCGGCCGGACGACCTTGCCCGAGCGGACGTACAGGAACGCCGCCGACACCTCCTCCGGCTCCACCCCGGCGATCTCGGCCCAGGCCAGGCGGTAGATCGCGAGCTGCAGGGGATCGGCCGTGGCCGACTTCGAGGTCTTCCAGTCGACGACCTCGAAGCCGTCGAGCATCTCGTAGACCGCGTCGATCCGGCCCCGGACCACACGCCCGGCGATGGCGAGCGCGAACGGCGCCTCGATCCGGTACGGCCGCTGGTCGGCGTAGGGGCCGCGCAGGAACGCCTTCTGCAGCGCAGCCAGGTCGGCGTCGTCGAACGCGGCGTCCGCGGCGCCGGGCAGGTCGTCGGGCTCCAGCAGGGGCTGCTGGCCGAACAGGGCCTCGACCCAGCCGTGGAAGCGCGTCCCCCGCCGCGCCGCCGGCGCCGGCCGGCGCGGCATCGGCCGGGCCAGCTCACGCGCCAGCGCGTCGGGGTCGGTCGCGAGCGTGAGCACCTGCGACGCGGACAGCGACGCCGGCAGCTCCACCTCGCGCACGGTCGACCGGGTGCGCGCGAGCTCGGTGAGCAGCAGGTCGAGGTCGCGGTCCCAGCCCGCCACCAGCTCGGCCTCGGCCGGCGACAGCCCGTCGGGCACGACGGTGCGGCGGTCGGGGTCGCGCAGCGCAGCGCGGACCAGCTTCGCGCCGGCGCGGCGGCGCGCCAGCGCGGCGTCGTCGAGCGGCGCCGGCCACGGGTACTCGACGACGATCCCGCGCTGCGGGTTCTCCGCCCCCGGCTCGGGCTCGTCGGCCCACGGGCCACCCGGGTCCAGCCCGTGCTCGGTGGCGAACGCGCGCGCCGCCAGCAGGTACTCCGACGGCCCACGCGGTTTCTTCTGCGTCGGCCCCCACCAGTGCGCGGAGGCGACGAGCCGCCGGCGCGGACGGGTGAAGGCGACGTAGCCGAGCCGGCGCTCCTCGAGCTGCGCCTGCTCCCGAACGGCCTTCTCGAAGGTGTCGATGCCCTTGCTGGTCAGCTCCGGCGGCGAGGGCAGGGAGTCGCGGTCGCCGCGCAGGGCGTAGGGCAGCGAGTCGCCGCGGCTGGTCCACCGCGCCCGGCCCTGGTTCGACGGGAAGACCGTGCGGGTCAGGTCCGGCAGGACGACGACGTCCCACTCCAGGCCCTTGGACTTGTGCGCGGTCATCAGCTTCACCGAGTTCGCCGACCCCGGCGTCGCGGAGTCCAGGCCGCGCTCGTGCTCCTCGGCCGCACGCAGGTAGGCGAGGAAGGCCGAGACCGAGGAGTCGCCGTCGAGGTCGCTGAAGGCCGCGGCGACGTCGAGGAAGGCGGCGAGCGACTCCCGCCGCCGGGTGGCGACCGCGTGCGGGCCCGCGGCGATCTCGACGTCGAGGCCGGTCACGGCGAGCACGCGGTGCAGGAGGTCGACGAGCGGTTCGCCGACGTGCCGGCGGAGTTCGGCGATCTCGGCGTCGAGCGCGGCGAACCGGGCCAGCGCGGCGTCGGAGTAGCCGAGGTCGCCGGGCCAGGCCATCGCGTCGGAGAGCGAGACCAGTTCGGCCGGGTCGGTGATCGGCACCGCCGCCTCCAGCGGGGACAGCGTGTGGTCGCGCGGCACCGCGACCAGGTCGCGGGCCCGCCGGCCCAGCAGCGCGAGGTCGCGCGGGCCGATGCGCCAGCGCGGCCCGGTCAGCAGCCGGATGAGCGCCGCATTCGCCGTCGCCTCGTCGAGCACCTCGAGCACGGCGACGACGTCCGCCACCTCGGGCAGGTGCACCAGACCGCCGAGACCGACGACCTCGACGGGGATGTCGCGCGCGACCAGCTCGCCGTGGACCGGGCCGATGTCGCGGGTCGCGCGCACCAGGACCGCGATCTCGCCCGGCTCGGTGCCCTCCTCGATCGCGGCGGCGACCTGGTCCCCGACCCAGCGGATCTCCTCCGGGTAGGTGTCGAACAGTGCGGTGCGGATCTCGCCGCGACCGAGGTTGTCGTCGCACGGCGTCAGCGCCTCGACGCCGGCGTGCAGGGCGCGCAGCGGCGCCGCGAGGGTGTTCGCCAGGTCGAGCACGACCTGCCCACTGCGCCGGTTCTCGCGGAGCGAGTAGCGACCCGCTTCCACTGACGACCCGTCAGGACCGAGCGCCGGGAAGTGCCGGGGGAAGTCCTCCAGGTTCGCCACCGAGGCGCCGCGCCAGCCGTAGATCGCCTGGCACGGGTCGCCGACCGCGGTGACCGGGTGCCCGCCTCCGAACAACCCGACCAACATGCGGCGCTGGGCGACCGAGGTGTCCTGGTACTCGTCGAGCAGGACGACGCGGTAGCGCTCACGCAGGGCGGCCCCCACCTGCGGGCACTGCTCGGCCAGCCGCGCGGCCAGCGCCATCTGGTCGCCGAAGTCGACGAGGTCCCGTTCGGCCTTCTCGGCGCGGTACGCCTCGACCAGGTCGGCGAACTCCAGCCGGCGACGGGCGGCGACGATCGCCTTCGCGACCGCGTTCGACGGGGTGTCGGCGCCCTTGACGGTGCGCAGCCGCTCGATCAGGTCGCGGTCGTGCGCGCGCAGCTCCTCGAGATCGACGAGGTGCTCGGAGCACTCCCCCTCGAGCGCGAGCAGGTCGACGACCAGGTCCGGCACCGACTTCTCCAGGGCCGGGAACGGCCCACGGGCACGGCAGATCACCCGGGCGGCGAGCTGGTAGCGCGAGGCGTCGGCGAGCAGCTTCGCGTGCGGCTCCACACCGAGGCGGAGTCCGTGTTCCTCGAGAAGCTGGGCCGCGAACGAGTGGTATGTGGAGACGGTCGGTTCGCCGACGTCCTCACCCTCGGGCTCCGGTCCCCCGACCGGCGCGGTGATGCCCGCCTTCGTCAGCGCCGCCCGGATGCGGACGTTCAGCTCGCCGGCGGCCTTGGTGGTGAACGTCAGGCCGAGCACTGCGTCCGGCGCGACCTGCCCGGTGCCGACCAGCCACACCACCCGCGCCGCCATGACCGTGGTCTTGCCGGACCCGGCCCCGGCGACGATGACGCCCGGCTCGAGCGGAGCGACGATCGCCGCCCGCTGCTCGGCGTTGTACGGGACGCCCAGCAGCCGGACCAGGTCGTCGATGTCACGGATCGGTGCACTCACGTGATCACCTGCCGGCCCTCGGCCCGCCCGGAGCAGCAGCGGCGGTACTCGCACATGTCGCAGTCGTCCGACGGGCGCGGGGTGAACTGCTCCTCCCGCAGCCGCTGAGCCGCCTCGCCGAGCAGCTCCAGCGCCCAGTTCGGGTTCTCCGCGTCAGCGCACGCGTCCTGGGCGTTGACCTTCGGCAGGCCCTTGGCGTTGACCTGACGGAGCATCACCAGCTCGGCGCCACCGCACTCCCGCGAGACTCCGAGGTCGTCGAGGGCGCCGGCGGCGACGGCCGCCTGGTACGTGGCGAGCTGCGGATGCGCGGCGATCTCCTCCTTCGTCGGCGAGCTCTTCGAGGTCTTGAAGTCGACGACCCGGGTGCGTCCGTCCGCGTCCCGCTCGATGCGGTCGAGCGAGCCCCGCAGGTGCACCGTCTCCCCGCCCGCGTCGATATGGATGTCGAAGGGCACCTCGGCCCCGACCAGTTCCCGGTCCGGCCGCCCCGAGTGCCAGGCGAGGAACGCCCGCAGAGCCTCCCGCGCGGCCTCGCGCTGCACCGACGACTGCCAGGGCGCGTCGAACGTCAGCTCGGACCACACGGTGTCGAGCCGCTTCATCAGCGCGTCGAGGTCGTCGACCCCGGTCCGCGCGACCTCCTCGGCGAGGGCGTGCAGGACGTTGCCGAACGTCATGCGGATCGTCGGCGCGCTGTCGGCGGAGACCTCACGCTGCAGGAACCACCGCAGCGGGCACGAGGTCAGCCCCTGCACCGCGCTCGCGGAGAGCTTCAGCGGCTCGTCGAGCGGGCGGACGGGGACCTCGGCGTCGCTGGGGTCGACCGTCCCCCACCACCGTTCCGGCGCCGCGGACGGGACCAGCGGGCGGCCCGCACCGTCGCGGGCGTCGGCGAGGGTGGCCAGGCGCCCGGCGGCGACGGCGCGCAACGCGTCCGAGCTCGCCGGGTCCTCCAGCACGGCGCGGAGCGAGGCGACCAGCGCGGCCGGCGCGAGCGTGCGGGCCGGACGGGTGCGCACCTCGCGGACCTCGACGCCGAGCTCGCGCAGGAAACGCGACGGCCGGTCGCCGTCCTCGTCGGGCGCGTCGACGGCCGTGACGATCAGCCGCTGCTTGGCGCGGGTCACCGCGACGTAGAACAGCCGGCGCTCCTCGGCCACCACGCTCGCGATGCTCGGCACCGGGGCGAGGCCGTCGGGTTCGAGGCGGTCCGCCTGCAGCAACGACCCGCGGCGGCGCAGGTCGGGCCAGAGCCCCTCCTGGACGCCGACGACGGCGACCAGCGGCCACTCCAACCCCTTCGACCGGTGGGCGGTGAGGACCCGGACCGCGTCGGTCGTGCCGTCGGCCGAGCGCGGCGCCTCGCTCGGGATCTCCTGCGCCTCGATCTCGGCGAGGAAGTTCGCGACCCCCCGACGGCCGGCCTTCTCCTCGGCCCGGGCGGCGAGGTCGAACAGCGCGCAGACCGCGTCCAGGTCCCGGTCGGCGCGGCGAGCCGCAGCCCCCGACCCGGCCGCGGAGCGGGCCAGGTCCTCCGGCCACGAGGTGCCCTCCCACAGCCGCCAGAGCGCCTCCTCGGCCGACCCGCCCGCGGCGAGGTCGGCCGCCACCTTGGCCAGCAGTTCCCCGAGCCGGCGGGCGGCGCCGGCCGCCGCGGCGTCGGGGCCGATCAGCAGACGCGGCACGGCGAGCGCGTCCCGGATCAGCTCGGCGGACGGCGCGAGCTCCTCCCCGGTGAGACCACCGGCCCGGGCCTCGGCCCGCAGGGCGCGCCCCAGCCGGCGCAGGTCGGCGGGGTCGATCCCGCCGAGCGGCGAGAGCAGCAGCGTCCGCGCCGCCTCCGGGGTGAGCACGGCCCGCAGCGCCGCCGGAACCGCACCCGCCTCTGACGGAGGGTCAGCTGCCAGCGTGGAGGCGACTTTCAGCGCCGTCAGCAGGAGCGCGACCGCGGGTTCGGCGCGCAGAGCGATCTCGTCGCCCGCGACCTCCAGCGGCACCCCGGCCGCGCCGAGCACCCGGCGCACGACGGGGATCGTCCGCGTCCCCGAGCGGACCAGCACCGCCATGTCCGACCAGGGCACGCCGTCAGCCAGGTGCGCGCGGCGCAGGACGTCGGCGACGTGCTCGAGCTCCGCGCCCACGCTCGGGAACGTCAGGACCTCCAGCGCCGGGCCCGGGCCGGGGTCGAGCGAGGGCCGCAGGTCACGGTGCGCGCGGGCCGCGTCGGCCGGGAGGCCCGCCAGCGGCAGGCGGCGCGCGACCTCCCGGCTGGCCGCGAGCAGTTCCGGCACCGCGCGGCGCGAGGTGCGCAGGACCAGCGTGCGCGCCGGGGCACCGGTGCGGTCTCCGAAGGCCTGCGGGAAGTCGAGGATGCCGCGGACGTCCGCCCCACGGAACGCGTAGATCGACTGGTCGGGATCGCCGAACACGACGAGGTCGCGGCCGTCGCCCGCCATCGCCTGGAGCAGGCGGACCTGGGCCGGGTCGCTGTCCTGGTACTCGTCGACGAACACGGCGTCGAAGCGCTCGCGCAGCTGGGCGCGGACCGGCGGGGACTCCGCCAGCGCCACCGCCCGGCGCACGAGCTCGGTGTAGTCGAGCACCCCGCGGGCGTCGAGGACGTCGGCGTACTCGTCGGCGAACGCGGCGAGGGCGCGCCAGACCGCGGCGTCCTCGGCGTCGGCGAACTCGGCGACGCGGCGCAGATCGATCCCCCGCTCCCCGACGCGGGCGAGGACGTCCCGGACCTCCTCGGCCAGGCCGCGGGTGTCGAGGCAGCGCGCGATCGTCGCCGGCCACGGACGGCCGTCGACGACCGTGCCGCGGAGCAACTCGCGCACGGCGACGTCCTGCTCGGTCGCCGAGAGCAGCCGCAGCGGGACGCCGGCGTCCTCCGCCGGTCGGTGCGCGGCGACCAGCGTGTGACAGAACGAGTGGAACGTGACCGCGGCAGGGGTGGCGGTGGTGCGCCCGATGCGCCGGGCGATCCGCTCCCGCAGCTCCCCCGCGGCCTTGCGGCTGAACGTCAGGACCGCGATGCGCTCCAGGTCCGTGCCGGCCTCGACGCGGCGCGCGACGGCCTCGACCAGCGTCGTCGTCTTGCCGGTCCCGGGCCCGGCGAGCACGAGCAACGGGCCCCCGCTGTGCTCCACCACGGCGCGCTGCGCCTCGTCGAGCGCGGGCGCGACCACGGGCGGCGCCGGCCGGCGCACGAGTCGGTACTCGACGCGCGGTGCCCGCCCCGAGCCCTTGGTCCGCCGCGCACTCACGGACCCATCACATCACCGACCGCCGACGGTCCGTCCGTCCCAGCGGGCGCGCCGCATGTCGACCTTGCCGTTGGGCAGGATCGGTGTGCCTTCTTCGCGCCAGGCCCGGCGGGCGGCGGCCTCCTTGCCGATCGGCGGCGAGCCGTCGGCGCGCGGCACGCGCCACCACGGGACCCCGCCGCCGGAGTTCGACAGCACCCGGCCCACCGCTCGCGGCCCGCCCCGGCCGACGAGCTCCGCGACCTCGCCGTACGGCAGCACCTTCCCCGGCGGGATCGACTCGATCGCCGCCAGCACGGCCTCGACGTAGTCGTCCGTGAACAGCCGACCGCCCCGCGCGTCGTGCTCTCGCGGGGCGGTGGGCGTCATGTCGTCGAGCATGTCACCAGCGGCGGATCCTCGGACCGTGCCGGTTGAGAACGAGCCGGTTCAGAACTTTCCGGTGATGCCGGCCAGGACCGGCAGGGTGCCGGGAGCGAAGCCCTCGGTCCCGGTGGCGAGGCGCAGGCCCTTGATGTTCGAGTGCTGCTCGGCGTAGGCGAGGGCCTTCGCGAGGTCCGTGACGCCGTTGCTCGCCGGGAACGGCAGGAGCGCGAGCGTCGAGAGGATCCCGAACGCGCGGCCCTCGGAGTCGAGGAACCCACTGCCCGAGTCACCGGGCACGCCCGGGGTCGCGGTGAAGATGGTGTGCGTCCAGCCGCCACCCTCCTCGCCGAGGATGAAGCCCTGCTTCGGCGAGAGCTGGGTCAGACCGCCGCGCAGCGGGGAGTTGCCGTAGCTGAACACGGCCTCCCCGGAGCCCATGGGCTCGGTCCGCACGTCCACCGGACCACCGAAGACCGGGATCGACGGGTTGACCTGACCGATCGCGCTCTTGGGGATCTGGATCAGCGCGAAGTCGTTGAAGGCGCAGGCGTTGGCGTCGGTCTCCTTGGCCTTCTGCATCGCGAGCCAGGAGTTGTAGACCATCTTCCCGGTGACACCCGACTCGCCGAGCTTCACGGGCGTCCCGAGCGGGAGGCTCTCGGACGCGCAGCCGTCGGTCTCGTCCGGCGTCCCGGTGCCGGAGCAGTGCGCGGCCTGACCGAGGTAGGCGTTCCCGGCCTTGTCCGTGAAGACGAAGTTGGACGTGCAGGTCGACTTCTCGTCGGTGATCGTCTGGATCCCCGGATGGATCATCGAGACATCGGCCGCCGGCCACGACGGCACCGACTCGGCACTGGCGACCGGCGACTGCACGGCGACGGCGGCAGTGGCGGCCACCGCGGTCGCGAGCGCGCTCATCGCGACTCGTTTGAACGGGCTGGAGCTCATGACGGATTCTCCTCGGTTTCACCCGGCGGGGATGAAGGATTGCTACCCGGAAAACGGTTTGTCCCGATTGCGGGCTCGGTCACGTTACGAACCCTCCCTGTGCGGAAGCCATGAGCCTTCTAGGGACTCGCCCTCATTCCCAGGGTGCCTGTGTTGTCTTGATCGACAAGCGAGGCTCCGCGGGCCTTTGCCCAATCCGGGGTCCGCATTGTGCGAGCACGGAAAAGCCCACCTGAGGGATCCTCAGGTGGGCTGTCCGTCTGTCCGTGTTTGACCGTCCGTGCGGCCTTTGACCCCCGGGTCGAGGGGCCGTCAGTATGACGGCTTGTCCGGCTCGATCTGGCTGACCCAGGCGACGACGCCACCGCCGACGTGGACGGCGTCGTTGAAGCCGGCGCGCTTCACGGCGGCGAGCGCCTCGGCCGACCGACCGCCGGACTTGCAGTGCAGAACGATCTGCTTGTCGCGCGGGAGTTTCTCGAGGGCATTCCCGTTGAGGAATTCACCCTTCGGGATCAGCGTGGCGCCCGGGATCGAGACGATCTCGAACTCGTTCGGCTCACGGACGTCGATGAGCGCGAAGTCCTTCCCCGCGTCCATCCATTCCTTGAGTTCCTTGACCGAGATGGTCGAGTCCTTCACCGCGTCGGCGGCCTCGTCGGAGACCGCGCCGCAGAAGGCCTCGTAGTCGATGAGCTCGGTGATGTCCGGGGCGTTCGGGTCGCGGCGGACCTTGACCGTCCGGTACTCCATCTCCAGGGCGTCGTAGATCATCAGCCGGCCGACGAGGGGCTCCCCGATCCCGGTGATCAGCTTGATGGCCTCGTTCACCATGATCGAGCCGATCGAGGCGCACAGGACGCCGAGCACGCCACCCTCGGCGCAGCTCGGGACCATGCCGGGCGGCGGGGGCTCCGGGTACAGGTGGCGGTAGTTCGGGCCGTACTTGTCCCAGAACACCGAGGCCTGGCCCTCGAAGCGGTAGATCGAGCCCCACACGTACGGCTTGCCGAGCAGCACGCACGCGTCGTTGACCAGGTAGCGCGTCGCGAAGTTGTCGGTGCCGTCGAGGATCAGGTCGTAGTCGGCGAAGACCTCGAGCGCGTTGGTCGAGTCCAGGCGCAGCTCGTGCAGGATCACGTTGACGTACGGGTTGATCTCGGCGACGGACTCCTTGGCCGACTGGGCCTTGGACTTGCCGATGTCGGACTGGCCGTGGATGACCTGGCGCTGCAGGTTCGACTCGTCGACGACGTCGTCGTCCACGATGCCGAGCGTCCCCACACCGGCCGCGGCCAGGTAGAGCAGCGCGGGCGAACCGAGGCCGCCGGCCCCGACCACGAGCACCTTGGCGTTCTTCAGCCGCTTCTGGCCGGCCATCCCGACGTCGGGAATGATCAGGTGGCGGCTGTAGCGGCGCACCTCGTCGACGGTCAGTTCGTCCGCGGGCTCGACGAGCGGGGGCAGGGACACGGCGTTCTCCGAAACTGTGTGAACGTGCTGGAACAGCGCTGGTAATCGCCCCAACCGTCCCACGGGCCGTGGAATTCCACCCAATCCGGGTCCTGCGGGATGACGTCCCGGGCGCGCGCCTGTCAGCCCGTGCGCGGGCCGACACCCCACCACTGCGGGACGTCATCCCGCAGGAGTCAGGCCGACTTCCGGGCCGCGGCCTTCTTCGCGGGTGCCTTCTTGGCCGCCGCCTTCTTCGCGAGAGCCTTCTCCGCCGGCTTCTCCGCCGACTTCTCCGCCGCCTTCTTGGCCGCGGGGGCCTTCTTGGCGGCCTTCTTCACCGGGGCCTTCTTCTCCGCCGACTTCTCCTCCGCTTTATCCGCCGCGGGGGCGGCGGCCGCGGCGGGCGAGTCGCCGGCGGCGCGGCGTTCCTTCGCGCGGGCGACGGACTGGCGCAGGGCCTCCATGAGGTCGACGACCTCGGCGGCGGGCTCGGCGTCGGTGTCGACGGCGACGACCTCGCGGCCGGCGACCTTGGCGTCGACGACGGCGCGCAGAGCGGCGGCGTACTCGTCGGCGTACTGGGACGGGTCGTAGTCCGCGGTCAGGGTGTCGATGTAGGCCTCGGCCATCCTGACCTCGGCGTCCTTGACCGTGACGTCCTCACCGGGCGCGAGCTTGCCGGCATCCCGGATCTCCTCGGGCCAGAGCATCAGCTGCAGCAGCAGGACGTCCCCGTAGGGCCGGATCGCGGCGAGCGACTCACGCGAGCGCAGCGCGACCTTCACGATCGCCACCTTCTCGGTGGAGCGCAGGGCGTCCCGGAGCAGGACGTACGGCTTCTCGCCCAGGTGGTCGGCCTGCAGGTAGTAGCTCTTCGCCGTCGCGATCGGGTCGTACTGGTCGGCCGGGATGAACTGCAGGACCTCGACGGCCTTGGTCGAGGGCAGCGGGAGGGAGTCCATGTCCTCGTCGGTCAGGACCACCATCTCGCCGCCGCCGAGGTCGTACCCCTTGGCGATGTCGCTGTAGGGCACCTCCTCGCCGTCGAGCTCGCAGAAGCGCTTGTAGCGGATGCGCCCACCGTCGGCGGCGTGGACCTGCCGCAGCGAGACCCCGTGCTCCTCGGTCGCGGAGAACACCCGGACCGGGATCGAGACCAGCCCGAAGGAGATCGCGCCCTTCCAGATCGTCTGAGCCATGGCCTCGTCGCCTCGTCCGTCCCAGCTGTTTCAGCAGTCCCGTCGACCACTCTGGGGACTCACGGTACGCGCGCGCACCGACCCCGGGCTACGGCCCGTCAGCAGGACTGCCCGGAACGCTCGGCCCGAATACCGGCGATGCGCTTCTTCGTCTCGGCCCAGTCCTTCGGCCGGAAGGCGTAGATCCGCTCGGACTCCGAGGCGGCGACGACGAACAACCGGCGCAGGCCGACCCGGACGGTCTCGTCCTCGCCGGGCGAGTTCGCGGTGCTGCCGAACACCCGGTAGGTGACGCTGACCGGGCCGGAGGTCGGGGCGATCCACTCCTCGATCAGGACGGTGACGTCGTAGTGGGCCCCGTCCGGTGCGGGCTGCACGGCGGTGATCGTCCCGGTGAAGATCCCCCGCGCGCAGGCGACGGCGTCCGCGAACTGCGGGGTGGCCGCCTGGCGGGCGGCGTCGTTCGCGGTCTTGGCGGACGCCGGAG
>NZ_BAAAHE010000029.1:7026-35473 GCF_039525035.1 Sporichthya brevicatena | reverse complement strand
AAAGAGGCCGACTCGTTGGAGTCTCGTCAGCAGAAGCTGCGGGCCACCGTGGACGACCTCGGGGCGTCTCTCGGGACGGTGCTGTTGCCGGCGGCGGTCGCCATCACCGGGAAGCTGCAGTCCTTCGCGTTGTGGGCGGAGAAGAACCAGGGCACGGTGAAGGCTCTCGCGGTCGGTGTCGGTGGCCTCGCCGCCTCGGTCTGGGTCATCAACGCAGCTGTGAAGGCCGCTACCGCGACGAAGAAGGCGTGGAACGCGGTGTCGAAGGCGTCGGTGACGACGGTGAAGGCCCTCACCGTAGCGTCGAAGGGTCTGGTGCGTGGTTTGACGGCTGCCGGGGCTGCTGCCGGTCGGGCAGCAATGGCGACGGGCCGGTGGGCCGCCTCGACGGCTGCTGCCGCTGCCCGGGCGACCGCGTCGACGGTGGCTGCTGTGGCCCGGCAGGTCGCGGCGTGGACGGTGATGGCGGCTCGGGCTTTGGCGAATGCCGCGAGGATCGCCGCGGCGTGGCTGATCAGCCTCGGCCCGATCGCGATCGTCGGCGCCGCCGTCGCCGCCCTGACCGTCCTGGTGGTGAAGAACTGGGACCGGATCAAGAAGACGATCACCGGTGCCGCGACGGCGGTGCTGAACTTCATCAAGGCCCGGTGGCCGGCGATCCTCGCCGTCCTGACCGGGCCGTTCGGTCTCGCCGCCCTCGCGATCGTGAAGAACTGGGACCGGATCAAGAGCGGCGCCAAGGCCGCGTTGGACGCCGTGAAGGCCGCGTTCAACACTTTCGTCGGGTTCGTCGCCGGCATCCCCGGCCGGATCGGGTCCGCGCTGGCGGCGGTGGCGAAAAAGATGATCGACCCGTTCCGGCGGGCGTTCAACGGCATCCGCGACCTGTGGAACGGCACCGTCGGCGGGTTCGGGGTGAACATCCCGTCAGTGGGGATCGGGCCGTTGAAGACCCCGGGCGTGAACTTCACGATCCCGCGGATGCACACCGGCGGGATCGTCCCGGGCGCCGGTGACCAGCTCACCATGCTCAAGGGCGGGGAAGGGGTGTTCACGCGGGAGCAGATGGCCGCGCTCGGTGGCGGCGCCGGCGCCGCCGCGCCGACCGTGAACATCTACCCGACCGCCGACTCACAGCGGTTCATCGAATGGCTCCGGTACGAGGTCCGCGTCCAGTCCGGCGGTAACGCCCAGAAGTTCTTCGGAGGTGCCCGGTGACCCGGATGCGGCCATCCACGTACGCCACCGCCCTCTACGGGCACCTGGCCCGCGAAGTGCAGGCCCGCGGCCGAGGCGACGACATGGTCGCCATTCACGAGCGCGGCGGGATCCAGGTCGTCGGCGAAGCACCCGACGAGGACCCCGCCGCCCTCACCATCGTCGTGTACGTCGACGGTGAACCCTGGGTGCGTGTCCCGTGGCGCGACGCCGGTCTCGACCCGGCCGACGTCGAAGCGATCGTCACCCGCGGGCAATGGCCTCCGAGGGAGATCCCGGACGACGGTCTCGGATAATCACGAAGCGACGCCCCCGCCAACTAGCTCTTGGCGGGGGCGTCGCTGTGACCGGTGTCAGCCCCTGGGCTTGCCGTGGAACGCCTCGATCACGTCCGCCGCGGAACGGAACGCCTCCGCCAGACGGGCAGCAACGTCCGGGTCCATCTCCCCGAGCTTCACCTCGTCCCACACCGACACGCGGGTCACGCCCCCGTCGCCGGGTTCACCGTCGATCGTGATCTCCAAACCCGGGTCGAAGAACCAGGTCCGCGCCAACGGCTCCGGGATCGCCGGGCGGCGGACACACGCGCCGGTGTGGCCCGGGCCGGCGACGTGCTCGCAGCCGTGGACGCAACTGTCCAACGCAGTAGCGGTCATCGTGTCTCTCCTTCGGTTGCAACGTCCGCCGACCCGGACAGGACGACGGGATCTTGGGTGGCGAACTGGGCGAGACGATCCGCGATCTCCCGCTGGCGCCCATCAACCTCATGCAGGTACCGCAACGCAGCCCCCGGGGACGACTGCCCCGCGCGGGCCATCAACTCCCGCAGGTTCGCGCCGGCCGCCGCCGCGTACGTCTGCCCGGTGTGCCGCAGATCGTGGAACGTCAAGTCCTCACGCCCCGCGGCCTCACGCGCCCGCCGGTACACCTTGTGCAGCGCCGACGCCGACATGTGTCCGCCGCCCGCGGCCGGGAACAGCAACCCGTCCCGCCCGGGCTGGGCATGGTCGCGCAGGTGCGCCCGCAGGTCCTCGACAAGGTGCGGGGGGATGGTGACGTCTCGGACACCCGCCGACGACTTCGGTGCCTTGACCACGATGCCGCTGGACTTCGTGGCGGCGGCGGCCTGGCGGACCCGCAGCACCCTGCCGTCTAGGTCGACGTCGGCCCGGCGCAGCGCCGTGATCTCCCCGAACCGAAGGGAGCACCAGCACGCCAACAACGCCATTGCCCGGTACCGCTCCGGCAACGCCGCCACGATCGCGCCCAGCTCGTCCAATGTCGCCGGCCGGATCTTCCTGGACCGCTCCGTGACACCGCCGCCTTTGACGAGGCACGGGTTCGACCCGAGAAGGCCATCCTCCACCGCGGTGGTCAGGATGGCGCGCATCAGGGCGTAGGCGTGGGCCCTCGCGGTCGGCGTGGACGCCTGCTGCGCGTACCAGGACCGGACCGCCGGCGGGGTGATCTCCGCCGGCGGGAGATCCCCGAACGTCGGCGCGAGCCGGTTCTCGAGGAGCTGCTCGTACAGCTCCCGTGTCCGCACCGCCAGCGGCTGACCCTTCCGGTTGGTCCGCTGCGCGATCCACGTCCGGGCGTAGGTCTCGAAGGTCGGCACCTCGGTGGGTGGCGGGGTGGTGAGGTCGGGCGGGGTCCAGGTGCCGTTGTTGATGGCGGTGCGCTGGGCTGCGAGGTAGTCCTCGGCGGCCTTCTTCGTGTCGAAGGTGAGGGGCTTGTTCGCGGCGGTGCGGGCGGTGTGGTGGCGGCCGTCGGGGCCGTGGAACCGTGCCTGCCAACGGCCGGACGGGAGCTTGCGGACGTTGCCGAAGGTGCGGGTCCTGGCGCGCCGGGCCGTCATCCTGTGTCGCCTTCCGTGCCACGAAAATGCCATACCGAAGGTACACGGGACTGCATCAGGTTGCACGAGGTTTCACGACGGGTTCGAGAAAACCGCAGGTAGAAGCCCCATCCGGCGGTCCTGACCTAGGGCTTCGTCAGCGCCGTTTCACAGGTTCGATCCCTGTTGCGCCCACCCAGCTACCGGTTCACGGCGTCCAGGCCGGGTCCCGGCCCGAGAGACCGAGGGCGCGCACGAACGGCGGGGCGTCGGCGGGCACCTCGACGACGGGGCCGAACAGGCCGTCCCGGCTGTCGGCGAACTCCGGGGCCGCGGCCAGCTGCGTGAACCCGAGGACGGCACCGGCGCTCGCCTCGTCGCAGGCGAAGTCCTGGCCCGTGGCGCGGGCGAGGTCCCAGCCGTGCAGGACCAACTCGTCCAGTGCCACGACGCCCATCACCTCGGCCGGCATGGTCACGCCGCCCGCGGTCGCCTCCCCGGCCCAGGCCGCCGGGTCGCGCCAGGCCTGCGCGAGCTCGCCGAGCTGCTGGGGCAGCAGGGCCCGCCACTCGGGGTTCAGCGCGACGTCGGTGGGTGCGCCGCCACGCGGCGCGTCCGGCGGCGGCGGGACCTTGCGCGCGGCGTCGGTGAACGCCTGCGTCAGGCCGAGGAAGTGCTCGAGCAGGGCGCCCACGGTCAGCCCCGCGCACGGGGTCGGAGCGGCGAGGTGCCCCTCGCGCACCCCGTCGAGCAGGCGAGTCACCTCGGTCGCGGCGGCGGTGAGGTCGGGTCCGGGCTGGGTCTCGGGCATGGCGGGGTCCTTCCGGTCGGGGTTTCACCGGGAAGGACGGCGCGGCCGCCCGAAACTCATCGGACGGTCAGCCCGCGACCTCGAAGGTGAGCCGGCCCTCGCCGTCGACGGACTGGACGACCTCGCCGCGTTCGGCGAGGACGACGAGGTGGGCCCAGGTCTCGCCGACGGCGAGGATCTGGTTGTAGGTGTTCAGGTCCGCGAACGGGGTCTCGCGGCGGGTCCAGCCGATCGCCTTCGCGGCCTCGGCGGGGGAGCCGGCACCGACGCGGATCGCTTCGAGCGTCGCCGCGAGCCGGACGTCGTGGTGGTGCAGCAGCTCCTTGACCCGACCGTGGACGCTGCCGCCGGGGGTGCCGTGGGCGGGGAGCATCAGGGCGTCCGGGTGGCTGAGCAGCAGCCGCAGGGAGGCGAGGTACGCCGTCAGCGGGCTGTCCTGGCGGGCCGGCTCGAGCCCGATCGACGGGGTGATGTGCGGCAGCACGTGGTCGCCGGTGAACATCACCTCGGCGTCGGGGTCGAGGTAGACCAGGTGGCCGCGGGTGTGCCCGGGTGTCTCGATCGCGGTCAGGCTGCGCTTGCCGGCGTCGAGGACCTGGCCGTCACGGATCCACTCGTCCGGCGCCTCGTAGGACTGGCGCGAGATCTCGCGCTCCTCCGGCTGGATCGTGGCGGCCCACGCCTGCCCCAGGTCGGGAGCGCCCCAGGCCGGCAGCAGGCGCAGCAGCGCCGCGTCGTTCGCGGACAGGATGCTGTCCAGGTTCGGCTGCTCGCCCGCGCCGAGCGCGACCTTCGAGCCGAACAGGCGACGCAGCTCGATCCCGAGCGTGAAGTGGTCGCGGTGCATGTGGGTGACGAGGAACCGACGGACTTCGTCGAGCCCGTAGCCGATCAGGGCGAGCGACTCCTCCAGCTGCGTGCGCGCCTCCGCGAGAGCCCACCCGGAGTCGATGAGCACGCAGCCGTCGGCGGGCTCCGGACCGGCCGGGAGGACGTACACGTTGACCGCGCGCAGGCCGTCGTTCGGCAGCGGGAGGGGGATGCGGTGGACTCCGGGTGCCACCTCGTACGCCCCCGGCGCGGTCCAGTCGCTTGGTTGATCGGTCATCTTTGTAGGTTGGCACGAGGACGTGACGGATCGGGAACCGGGCTGGTCAGGGCCGCGTCGAAGCCACCATGGAGCCGCAGGCAGCCGTCGTCCCGTCCTCCCGTTTCCGGAGCACTCCGGACCCGGTGACGATCGGGTTGTCGATGGTCAACTGGCTGGTGCTGATGCTGCTGATGTGCGGCTACCTGCTCGCGTCGACGACGAACGACGGCGCGAAGCCGGCGGGCTCCTCCTCGGAGATCGGCTCGGCCGGGATCAGCAGCACCGCCACGCGCTGAACCGCGGCGGCGCCGGGTAGCCTCCCGGCGTGCCTGCTGCCCTGCGCGACGTGGTCAAGGTCGTCGAGAGCCGTTACGACCCCCGCTGGGCGGAGTCCTGGGACGCGGTCGGACTCGTCTGCGGTGATCCGGACGCCCCCGTCGAGAAGGTCCTGTTCGCGATCGACCCGGTCGCCGAGGTCGTCGACGAGGCCCTGGAGTGGGGCGCGGACCTGCTGATCACCCACCACCCGCTGTTCCTGCGCCCGGTGCACGGCGTCCCGGCGACGACCTACAAGGGCCGCCTGGTCCACCGCCTGATCGCCGGCGGCTGCGGGCTACTCGTCGCGCACACCAACGCGGACTGCGCCACCGGTGGAGTCTCCGACGCCCTCGCCGACGCGCTGAGGCTGCCGCCGGGCAAGCCGATCGAGCCGCGGCCGTGCGACCCGATGGACAAGATCGTCACGTTCGTGCCGCACGCCGACGCCGACCGCGTCCTCGACGCGCTCGCGATCGCGGGCGCCGGCGCGATCGGCGACTACGACCGGTGCGCATTCACCTCCGAGGGCACCGGGACGTTCCGCCCGCTGCCCGGTGCCAACCCGACGATCGGCGCGGTCGGGAAGGTCGAGACCGTTGCGGAGACCCGGCTCGAGATGGTGCTGCCCCGCGACCGCCGCGGTGCCGTCCTGGCCGCGTTGCGCGCCGCGCACCCCTACGAGGAGCCGGCGTTCGACGTGATCGAGCTCGCCGGGGAGGTCGGCCCGCGGGGGACCGGCCGGATCTGCGTCCTCGACGAGCCCGAGCCGCTGTCGATGTTCGTCGCCCGCGTGCGCGACGGGCTGCCGGCCACCGCGGGCGGCATCCGCGTCGCCGGGGACTCCACCCGCCTCGTCCGCCGGGTCGCGCTCTGCGGCGGGGCCGGCGACTCGCTGCTCGGGGCCGTGCGCTCGCTCGGCGCCGACGTCTACGTCACCGCGGACCTGCGGCACCACCCCGCGTCCGAGGCCCGCCAGGCCGACGGCGCCCCCGCGCTCGTCGACGTCGCGCACTGGGCGAGCGAGTGGCCCTGGCTCGCCCGCGCGGCCGCCGAGGTGGAGGCCGGCTTCGACGCCGGGGCCGTGCAGGTCCGCGTCTCGCAGATCGTCACCGACCCGTGGACGCTGCACATCTGAGCCCTTCCAGGCCAGGTGACGGTGCGACCGGCCCGCGCGGGGATACGGTGGGAGACCGCACCCTTCAGGAGGATCCGCTGAACGTCGCTCTCGCAGACCAGTGGCGGCTGCTCGACCTGCAGGCTCTCGACACCCGCATCGACCAGTTGGCCCACCGGCGTCGGACCCTGCCCGAGACCGCGACGATCGCGGAGCTGGCCGTGCGCCGCGACCAGGTCCGGGACCTGCTCGTCGCCGCCGAGACCGAGGACTCCGACATCGCGCGGGATCAGACGAAGGCCGAGGCCGACGTCGACCAGGTCCGCCAGCGCGCCGAGCGGGACCAGAAGCGCCTCGACGCCGGCCAGGTCTCCTCGCCGAAGGAGCTCGAGAGCCTCCAGCACGAGATCGCCAGCCTGGCCAAGCGGCAGGCCGACCTCGAGGACGCGGTTCTGGAGATCATGGAGCGCCGCGAGGCGGCCCAGGCCCGGATCGCCGAGCTGACCGCGGAGCGGGACCGGATCGCCGCCGACCTGGAACGCACCGAGGCCGCCCTGGCCGCCGCGACCGCCGAGATCGACGCGGAGACCGAGAAGGTCGGCGGGGAGCGGGCGACGCTGGCCGGCGGCCTGCCCGGTGAACTCGTCGCGCTCTACGAGAAGGTCCGGGCCTCCTCGAACGGACTGGGTGCGGCCGCGCTGCGCCGGGGTCGCTGCGAGGGCTGCCGGATGGAGCTCTCGACGACGGACCTGAACAAGGTCCGCGCCACGCCCGAGGACGAGGTCGTGCGCTGCGAGGAGTGCCGGCGGATCCTCGTCCGCGTCGCGGACTCGGGGTTGTAGATGGCGCGTCGGCTCGTGGTCGAGGCCGATGGAGCGGCCCGCGGCAATCCCGGTCCGGCGTCCTACGGTGCGGTCGTGCGCGACGCCGACACCGGTGAGGTCCTCGCCGAGCGCGCCGCCACGCTCGGGATCACGACGAACAACGTCGCCGAGTACTCCGGTCTGATCGCGGCCCTGGAGGCGGCCTTCGAGCTCGACCCGGGCGCGCAGGTCGAGGTCCGCATGGACTCCAAACTCGTCATCGAGCAGATGGCCGGCCGCTGGAGCGTCAAGCACGAGAACCTCAAGCCGCTGGCGAGCAAGGCGAAGCGACTGATCCCGGCGCAGGCGCAGGTGCGCTGGACCTGGATCCCGCGGGGCGAGAACGCGCACGCCGACCGGCTCGCCAACCTGGCGCTCGACGGCCGCGGCCCGGACGCCGAGCCGCCGCCCGGCGAGCGGACGGGGGAGATCCGCGTCGTCTCCGCCCAGCCGTTGGCCAAGGAGGTCGCACTCGACGAGACCGGCCCGATCCCGAAGATCATCGGCTGGGCCACGGACCTCGGGCACGTCACGACGCTGCGCCTGCTCCGTCACGGCGAGACCCCGCACACCATCGAGAAGCGGTTCTCCGGCGTCCGGTTCGACCCGCCGCTGTCCGAGCGCGGGCAGCAGCAGGCCAAGGCCGCCGCCACCCACCTCGCCGCGAACGGCGGCATCGACGTCATCGTCTCCTCGCCGCTGCTGCGTGCGCGCCAGACCGCGCAGGCGGTCGCGGACGCGGTCGGGCTCGAGGTGATCGTCGACGACGGGTTTCGCGAGTGCGACTTCGGCGACTGGGACGGCCTGACCTTCGCGGAGGCCCGGGCCCAGGCCGGGGACGCGCTGTCGCAGTGGCTGTCGAACCCCGAGATCGCGCCGCCGAACGGGGAGAGCCTGCTGCAGGTCGCGGCCCGCGTGGCCGAGGCCCAGCAGCGCATCCTCGCCACGCACGCCGGGCGGGGCGTGCTGATCGTGGCGCACGTCGGCTCGATCAAGATGCTGATCCGGGAGGCGCTGGGCGCGCCGATCTCGACCATCCACCGCCTGCAGCTGGACCCGGCGGCGCTCTCGACCGTCCGCTGGTACGGCGACGGCAACTCCGCGGTGCACGCCTACAACGAGACCGCTCACCTCGGCGAGTGGAAGCGGGTGGACGGATCGTGAGTTCCGCGGACCTGCCCGAGGTGCCGGAGGACCTGCCGGGCGTGCCGGCCGGTTCGCCCTGGCTCGCCTGGGCGCGCAAGCTCGACGCGATGGCGCGCATCGGTTCGACGTTCGCCTCGAACCCCTACGAGACCCGGCGCTACACCGAGCTCGCCGCGATCTCGAAGGCGATGCTCGCCGAGCTCTGGGCCCGGCCCGAGGTCGAGCTGCCCGAGCTGTACCACCCGACCGAGGGGTACGTGACCCCGAAGGTCGACGTCCGCGCCGCCGTCTTCGACGACGAGAACCGGCTGCTGCTCGTCCGCGAGGTCGCCGACGGGCGCTGGTCGCTGCCCGGCGGCTGGGCCGACGTCGGGGACTCCCCGGCCTCCTCCGCCGAGCGCGAGGTTCGCGAGGAGTCCGGCTTCCACTGCCGGCTCACCCACCTGATCGGCGTCTTCGACGCCCACGACCCGGGCTCGCCGTTCAGCGCCTACAAGATCGTGTTCGCCGGCGACATCATCGGCGGCGAGGCCGGCGGTGACCACGAGACCGACGGCGTCGGGTTCTACACCCGCGACCAGCTCCCGCCGCTGTCCCACCGCCGCACCCCGGACCGGGTCGTCGACGCGATCTTCGCCCACCGCGCCGACCCCACCCGCCCCGCGCTCTTCGAGTAACTCCTCCCCACGAAAGCGCAGATCCGTACGCGTTTTCCTCGGATTCGGCGTACGGATGTGCGCTTTCGTGGTGCAGAGCGATGAGTTCCGCCGACCAGGCCGAGGTCGACCACTACTGGGACGCGCTCGTCGAGGGCGGGCAGCCGAGCTACTGCGGGTGGCTGAAGGACAAGTTCGGGCTGTCGTGGCAGGTCGTGCCCGAGCCCGTGCTCGAGCTGCTGAACGGGCCCAAGGCCAAGACGGCGTTCGAGGCGATCAGCAAGCCCGAGAAGATCGTCATTGCGGACGTGCAGGCGGCTTGCGCGTGACCAACGTGTGCACGAAGCGGAGCTTTTCGAGCACCGCGGGGGAGAGCACGAACGGGTAGAGGTCCTCCTTGCCCATGCTCCGGTTGACCGCGTTGAGCGCGTAGGTCAGGGGGAGCCAGGAGTTCACCAGGTCGTCGAAGTCGTCGGTCTCGATCGGGACCGACGCGAGGGGGGCGTCGGGGTCCGGCGGGACCTCGACCTCCGGCCCGGCGACGACGATCCCGAACGCGGACGCCGTCTGCAGGGCGTCCCGGATGTGCAGGTAGTGGGCGAACGTCTCGGCCCAGTCCTCCCACGGGTGGGCGGTGGCGTAGATCGAGACGTGGGTCTGTTCCCACCCCGGCGCCGGCTCGGAGGAGTAGTGCGCCGCGAGGGCCTCGGCGTAGTCGGCCCGCTCGTCGCCGAACAGCTGCCGGGCGGTCGGCAGCGCAGGGCCGCCGTCGACCAGGCGCATCCAGTAGTAGTGCCCGACCTCGTGGCGGAAGTGGCCGAGCAGGGTCCGATACGGCTCGTCGAGCCGGACGCGCATCGTCTCGCGGTGCCCGTCGTCGCCCTCGGCGAGGTCGAGGGTGATGACGCCGTCCGCGTGGCCGGTCGTCACCGGCTCGTCGACCGAGGAGAGCAGGTCGAACGCCAGGCCGGGGCAGTCCGGCGTGGTCTCGACACCGAGCCCCAGGTCGTCGAGCTGGTAGAGCAGCCGACGCTTGGCCGCCTCGGCCCGGGCGAAGGCGGCCATGCCGTCGGCGTCGTCGTCGCTCGGGCGGGTGCGCGTCAGCTCGCAGCAGTCGCAGAGTCCGCCCTCGGGCGCGATCCAGTTGCACTCGGCGAGGACGGCGTTGTCGCACCGCGTCGCGGGCGTCGCCAGGACGAACTCGGCCGTGGCCCGGTCGAACCCGACCTCGGACTCGCAGTTGAGGCAGAGGCTGTTCTCGAAGAACAGCAGATGCCCGCACTTGGGGCAGGAGAAGGAGCGCACGTCGCGACGCTACCCCGCAAAACCCCTGGTCAAGCGCTCCGTCGTCCAGCGCTCCGTGGTCACGCGCTCCCGGGCTCGCGAGATCCCGCGTCGGGGATCTCCGTGGTGAGCGGGGCCATGTCGACGGAGACGGTGAGGGTGTTCTTGGTGCTCTCGGTGAAGATGACGCCCTTGAGCGGCGGGACGTCGGAGTAGTCCCGCCCGATCGCCGTGACGATGTACGTGTCGTCGACGAACTTGTGATTGGTCGGGTCGAAGTCGATCCAGCCCATGCCGGGGGCGAAGACCGACGCCCAGGCGTGGGAGGCGTCGGCCCCGATCATCCGGGGCTGGCCGGGCGGGGGCTGGGTCTCCAGGTAGCCCGAGACGTACCGGGCGGCGAGGCCGACCGAGCGCAGACTCGCGACCGCGAGGTGCGCGAAGTCCTGGCAGACGCCCTCCCGCGTCGCGAGCAGCTCGGGGAGCGTCGTGGTCACGGTCGTCGCCCCGGGGGCGTAGGCGAAGCCGTCGCGGATGCGGTCGAGCAGGTCGACGACCACCTCGTCGAGGGTGCGGGCGGGTCGCATCAGGTCGTGCGCGAAGGAGGCGACCTGGTCGGCCCGCCCGATCATCGGCGAGGGCAGCAGGTACTGCCGCGCGGCGTTCAGGTCCGCCGTCAGGTCGCTGCGGTCGGCGAGACGGTCGTGGACGTCCTTGGCCCGCAGCCCGCGGAGTGCGTCGCGCCGGGCGTTGCCGCGGTGCACCGCCACGATGCTGGTCGCGGTCACCGTCAGCTGCCGGTGCGGGGTGCGCACCGCGAAGTACGTCGAGCGGTTGCCGAAGTAGTCGGTGTGCTCGCGCAGGTCCGCCGGCTCCGGATCGACCTCGACCGTGGCGTCGACGCGATGCTGGCCGTCGCCGTGACGAGGAATCAGATGTGCGCGTCCGTAGGAGGTGTCGACGTCGTCGTCGTAGACGTATTCGGTGCGGTGCACCAGCCGCCACACCTTCGCGTGGGCCGGGACCTCCGTGGTCAGCGTCGGGGTGGTCACCAGGCCTCCCACGTCGAGACCGTGACGTCGAGCGGCCGCTGCGGCGCCGGCTGGACGAAGAAGATGCGCTCGACGTCGACGGCCAGGGTCGACAGCAGCTTGTTGAGGTGGGAGAGCAGGTCGCGCAGCTCCGGCCGCGTGCCGTCCTCCTCCGCCCGCGCGAGGGCGACGGTGTCGGCGTTGCGGATGATCGCCCGGATCTCGGCGAGGGCGTCGCGGACCGGGGCGATGCGCTCGGACTCGGCCGGGATCCGCTCGAGGGCCTCGCCGAGCCGGTCGAGCTGGTAGGCGACCGCGCGCGGGTTCTCCCGGTCGGCGAGCAGGAGATCGAGCATCGTGCCGACGCCGGCGCGGGCCTGGTACCGGCGGCGGTAGGTGATGATGCTCTCCGCCGCGATGAGCACCGACTCCAGCACGAGGCTGTCGGTCTGCGGCGCCCGCCGTGCCGTGACGGCCGCCTCGAGGAGTGCGGTGACGTGCAGCGCCCGCTCGACCCGGCGGCCGATCTCGCAGAAACGCCAGCCGGCGTCCCGGACCAGGCTCTCTGCGATCAGGCCGGAGAGGGCGAGCAGACCCTCCAGCACGCGGGCGATCGCGGTCGGGACGTCCGGCGTCAGGACCTGCCGGCCGCGCAGCTTCCGGCGCAGGTCGTCGAGCTCGCGCTCGAGGCCGCCGAGGACGAGCCAGGTGTCGGTCGAGAGTTGCTCGCGGACGTCGCCGGAGACCTCGGTCAGGCGCCGCACGGCGAATGCGAGCGTTCCCTCCCGCTCCTCGTCCAGGACGAGGGAGAGCAGTTCCCCGGCCCGGCCCGCGAAGCGGGTGTCGGCGTCGACGCCCCGGAACCCGGGCGCCGTCGCGGTGACGCGGGTGAGGGTCTCGAGCAGGACGGCGAGCGCCGCGGCACCGGTCCGCTCGGGGGAGTGGTGGAAGTCCGCCCAGCGGTCGTTGACCGCGCGCACCAGGCGCGCCGTGTCCTCGGCACGCTCGGCGTAACGCCCGAGCCAGAACATGTCCTCGGTGACGCGCGGCGTGATCGTGAGCGGCAGCACCTGCGAGGGCGTCGCCTCGCGGACCCAGGGCTCGATCGCGGGCGCCCCACGGGTGTTGCGGATCCAGACGTCCTTGGTCGTCAGTACCTGACGATCCGTCAAGGCGGGCGAGGTCCGGACCTGGCCGAGGCCACCGGTCATCACCTGGAAGGTCGAGCCCGACGCGACCGCGAAGGTCCGCAGCGTCAGGTCCTGGGGGAACAGGTCGTCGGCGACGATGCTCGGCGCCGTCGAGCACGGGAGCGCCTCCTGGCCGACCCAGGCGTAGGGCTCGGCCTCGATCCGGTGCAGCAGGTCCTTGCGCTGTTGCTCCGTCAGTTCCCAGCCGTGGACGCGGGTGCGGCCGATGCCGCGCGCGAGCGGCTTGATGACCATCTCCGCCAGTGATCCGCGGACCTTGGCGAGCCCGGCGTCGTCACCGCACCACCAGGTCGGGACGGACTTCAGTCGCAGCGGCTCGTCGAGCAGCGCCTGGCACAGTGCGGGCAGGAACGGCAGCAGGCCGGGGTTCTCCAGGACCCCGCAGCCGAGGCCGTTGACCACCGAGACGGAGCCGGCCCGCGCGGCCTCGACGAGCCCCGGCACGCCGAGCTCGGAGTCCGGGCGCAGGTCGAGGGGGTCGCAGTACCAGGAGTCGACGCGGCGCAGGATGACGTCGACCTGCTCCAATCGGCCGAGCGTCTGCTGCCAGACCCGCCCGTCGGCGACGACGAGGTCCTCGCCGCGCACCAGCGGGTAGCCCAGGAGCGTCGAGAGGTAGGCCTGCTCGAAGGCGGTCTCGCTGCCGGCGCCCGGGGTGAGGAGTACGGCGCGGGGTGCCTCGGCGGTGGGCGGCGCCACCTGTTCGAGGCCGATCCGCATCGCGTGGAAGAACGGTCCGAGGCGGTGGAGCTCGGCGTCCCGGTGCAGACCGGGCAGGACGCGGGAGACCACGCGCCGGTTCGCCATGGCGTACCCGGCGCCCGAGGGGGCCTGGACGCGGTCGGCGAGCACGCACCATGTCCCGTCGGCGGCCCGGGCGAGATCGGCGGCGGCGAGGAACAGCTGGCGGGCCGTCCCGGTCGCGACGCCGTCCCAGACCCGCAGGAACCCGGGGTGGGCGTGCACGAGCTCGTTCGGCAGGACGCCCGAGCGCAGCGTGTTGCGCGGCCCGTAGAGGTCGTGGAGCAGGGCCTCGAGCAGGTTCGCCCGCTGGATCAGGCCGGGCTCGAGCATCGCCCACTCGGCCTCGTCGACGAAGACGGGCAGCGGGTCGAGCACCCACGTCTGCTCCTCCGGCGCGCCGAGCGGCCGGTAGGTGACGCCGTCCTCCTCCAGGAGGCGGTGCGCCTCGGCCGCGGCGGCGGCCAGGCCGGAGGGGCCCAGGCTCTCCGCGACCGCGGACAGCTCGCGCCAGCCGCGGCGGACCCGCCCGTGGAAGCCGACCATCTCGTCCCACCGCGCCCGCTCGGTCCGGTTCCCGGTCCGGCGGGCGGCGTAGGCGTGCACCATCCCGGACGCGTCGGTCCGGGACCCGTTCCCCGCGGTCACCGTCGGGGGCGGGTCCGGCGCAGGTCGAGCGTGCGCGGGTACTCGCCGGCGTCGGCCGCGGTACCCGCGATCAGCGACGTGGCCGGCGACGGATGCATGGCCACAGATTGCCATGCCTCCACGTCCACCGGGCCCGGTGTGTGGCCCTCGGGGACGAACCGTGCCCCGCGGCGGGCCTCCGCCTCGCCCGCATTGACCGGGAACGTCGTGTATGCCCGGCCCCCCGGATGGGTCACGTGGTACGTGCACCCGCCCACCGCGCGGGCGTTCCAGAGGTCGACGACGTCGAAGACGAGCGGGGACTGGACGTCGATGGTCGGGTGCAGTGCCGACGGCGGCGACCAGGCCTTGAAGCGGACCCCGGCGACCAGGGCGTCGCCCGACCGGGCCGGCGCCAGCGGCAGCGGGACGCCGTTGCAGGTGACGGCGTGCCGGCCCGGCACCGCGCCGGTGATCTTCACCTGCACGCGCTCGACGGAGGAGTCGACGTAGCGCGCGGTCCCGGAGCCGGTGACCTCCTCGCCGAGGACGTGCCACGGCTCGATCGCGAGACGTAGCTCCAGGTGTACCCCGGCCACGTCGACGGCGCCGAGGCGCGGGAAGCGGAACTCCGCGAACGGGTCCAGCCAGGCCGGGGAGAACGCGATGCCGTGCGCGTTGAGGTCCTCGACGACGTCCGCGACGTCGGCGAGCGCGAACTCCGGCAGCAGGAACGAGTCGTGCAGCCGGGTGCCCCAGCGGACCAGTGGCCCGGAGTAGGGCGCGTCCCAGAACCGGGCGACGAGCGAGCGGACCAGCAGCGCCTGGACCAGGGCCATGTCCGGGTGCGGCGGCATCTCGAAGCCGCGCAGCTCCAGGAGCCCGAGGCGGCCACGGTCGGAGTCGGGCGAGAACAGCTTGTCGATGCAGAACTCCGACCGGTGCGTGTTGCCGGTGATGTCCGTCAGCAGGTGCCGCAGGGCGCGGTCGACGTGCCAGGGGCGGACCTCGCCGTCGGCAGCGAGGCGCGCAAGCTCGGCGAAGGCGATCTCGAGCTCGTAGAGGTTCTCCGCCCGGCCCTCGTCGACCCGCGGCGCCTGGCTGGTCGGCCCGACGAAGCGGCCGGAGAACAGGTACGTCAGCCCCGGGTGGTGCTGCCAGTAGGTGACCATCGAGGCCAGCAGGTCCGGCCGACGCAGCAGCGGGGAGTCCGCCGCCGTCGGGCCGCCGAGGGTGAGGTGCCCACCGCCGCCGGTGCCGGTGTGGGTGCCGTCCAGGCCGAACGTCTCGGTGGCGAGGCCGACCGAGCGCGCCGCGGAGTCGAGCGTCGCGTTGATCTCCGCGAGCTCGGTCCAGTTCGCCGCCGGGTGGACGTTGACCTCGATGACGCCCGGGTCCGGGGTGACGGTCAGCGAGCGCAGCCGGTCGTCGCCGGCGGGCGCGTAGCCCTCCAGGACGACCTTCGTGCCCGTCGCCGTCGCGGCCGACTCGACGACGGAGAGCAGCGCGACGGTGTCCGCGGCGTCGGGCAGCGGCGGCAGGAACACGAACACGTGCCCGCCGCGCTCCTCGACGCACAACGCGGTCGTCGGCGCCCCCTCGACGGGGAGGACCGTCGCCGCGGGTCCGGTCGGTTCCGGCTTCGGCGGCGGCTCGGCGTACCGCGGCATCGGCGGGGCGGGGGCGAACCGGGAGCGGTCGAACGTGGTCGGCGGCGGTGTCCAGGCGATGGCGTCGAGCGGCAGCCGCAGCCCCGCCGGCGACGTGCCCGGGCGCAGGAAGACCTCGCCGCGGCGGGTGCGCCACTGCGTCGTCGTCCACCCGGTGCCGTCCTCGGTGCGGTTGAGCGGGATCGCGCAGGCGACCGGGTCCCCGCGCTCGGCGTCGAGTTCGGCGACCAGGGCGTGGCGGCGCTGGGCGTCGGCCGGCCACGCCGACTGCGCGGCCGCGCCGTGCTCCGGCGGTGCGCCCGCGGGCAGGCGGGCCTCGGCGGCGAGGCGGTCGATCGGGTCCTCGTACAGGTGCCGGACGCAGTCGGCGGGGACGCCCAGCTTGGCGGCGATCGCGTCGGTCAGGGCGGTGACCGCGGCGCGCGCCGCGGGAGAGCCGGGGTCGACGACGGGCTCGCCCCACGGGTCGTCGAGCAGGTCGGGGTTCGACCACAGCGCGGCGTTGTCGCTGCGCCAGACGATGCCGATCTGCCAGCGCGGCAGCGGCTCGCCCGGGTACCACTTGCCCTGCCTGTGCAGCACGACCCCGCGCGGGGCGTAGTGGGCCTTCAACCGGTCGGCGAGCGCGACGGCGAACGCGCGCTTCTCCGGGCCGTCGGCAGCGATGCGCCACTGCGGGGAGTCCATGTCGTCGGCGGCGACGAACGTCGGCTCGCCGCCCATCGTGAGTCGGACGTCGCCGACGACCAGGCGGGCGTCCACCTCCGCGCCGAGCGCGTGGATGCGCTCGATCTGCTGCTGGGAGTAGGGCTTGGTGACGCGCGGATCCTCGTGGAGGCGCCGCACCGTGTTGGCGAACTCCAGGGTGGTCTCGCACGGGCCGGTCGTGCCGGTGATCGCCGCCGCCTGCTCCGGCCGCGGCGTGCCGACGAGCGGGATGTGACCCTCGCCGGCCAGCAGACCGGAGGTCGCGTCCAGGCCGATCCAGCCGGCGCCCGGGATGTAGACCTCGGCCCAGGCGTGCAGGTCGGTGAAGTCGGTCGCGGAAGCCCCGGCAGGCAGATTTGACGGGTCGTCAGGAACGAGCTGGACCAGGTAGCCGGAGACGAACCTCGCAGCCAGGCCGAGCTCGCGCAGGATCGCCACCAGCAGCCAGGCGCTGTCGCGACAGGAACCGAGCGCGCGGGTCAGCGTCTCGTCCGGGGTCAGGACGCCTTCCTCGAGGCGGATCGAGTAGGCGACGTCCCCGGCCACGCGGCGATTGACCTCGACGAGGAAGTCGACGATCGGGGTGCCCTTCGCGGCGCCGGGGTCGAAGCGGTCGAGCCACTCGGCCAGCGGCGACCCGGGGGAGTTGTGCCCGACCGGGCGCAGGTACGGCTCGAGGTCGTCGGCGAGGCCGCGGGGGTACTCGAACGGGAAGAGGCGGGCGTCGGAGTCGACGAAGAAGTCGAACGGGTTGATCACCGCGAGGTCCGCGATGAGGTCGACGGTGATCGACAGCTCCCGCGCCGGCTCCGGGAAGACCAGCCGGGCGGCGTGGTTGCCGTAGACGTCCTGCTGCCAGTTGAGGAAGTGCGGCTCGGGCGTGACCTTCAGCGAGTAGCCGAGGATCGGCGTCCGGCAGTGGGGTGCGGGCCGGAGCCGAACCAGGTGCGGTCCGATGTCGGTGGGGCGGTCGAAGCGGTAGATCGTCCGGTGTTCGACCGCGACACGGATGGACACGCGTTCCTCCACGGGTAGGTCGCGAGCGTAGTGCTCCCCAGCGTGGCGCGCCTTCCGCCTGCGTCCGTTTCGGGAACGTGAACGGTGAGTACCGCGGTCAGCTCTCGAAGCGCACACTCGGTTGTGGGCGGGTGTTCACGTTCAGGGTGAAGACGTCGGGGCGGGCGTAGTGACCGACGGGGTCGAACAGGCGCCGGTGGGCGGGGACGTTCTGCTCGACGTCGATCTCGGCGACGACGATGCCCTCCTGGTCGCGCAGCGGGCCGGCGAGGATCGCGCCGCCGGGCGCCACGATCGTGCCGAGGCCCCGGCTCATCCAGTCGGCCTCGTCCGGGTCGGTCGCGTCCCGGTAGATGTCGCCGCGCAGGTCCGCGGGCACGTCGGCGCCGCGGAGGACGGGGGAGACGCCGATGACGTAGCAGCGGCCCTCCTTGGCGATGTGCCGCAACGTCGAGATCCAGGCCTCGTCGTTGTCCCACGTCGGCGCGAGGTGGATCTCGACGCCGCGCGCGTACATCGCCGCCCGCGCGAGCGGCATGTAGTTCTCCCAGCAGATCAGCCCACCGACGACGCCGAACGGGGTGCGGACGACGTCGAGGGTCGAACCGTCGCCGTAGCCCCAGACCGTTCGCTCGCCGCCGGTCGGCATGAGCTTGCGGTGGCGGCCGGCGAGCGAGCCGTCGGGGGCGAGGTAGATCAGCGTGTTGTAGAGCGTCCCGCCCTCGATCTCGTTGATGCCCATCGCGACGTAGGCCCCGGCCTCGCGGGCCGCCTCGCCGAGGCGGGTCACGACCGGCCCGGGGACCTGCACCGCCTGGTCGTAGAGGCGGCCGGTGTAGCGGCCGTCGCTCCAGGCGGGCAGGCGCCAGACCCAGTCCGGGTAGGTCGGAACGAACGCCTCGGGGAAGACGACGAGCTGGGCCCCGAGGTCGGCCGCCTCCTTGATCAGCGCGCAGGCCTTCTCGACCGTGGCGTCGGTGTCGAGGAAGACGGGAGTGGCCTGGACGGCGGCGACGGTGACCTGCACGGGGACCTCCGGCTGACGCGGGGTGGTGCGGTGCGGCGAGCCTCTCACGGCCGGGCCGAAAAAGACCCGGCGAAATTTCTTGGCGGCCGTTGTCGATTCCGGGTCGGGGCGTTCGTAGCAGGGGTGAGAGACCGCGCACCCAGCCGGTTCCACAGCCTCAGGAGACCGCAATGACCGCCACCGCCACCACCGTCCTGTCCGCCCCGCGCACCTCCGTCCGCCCGCTCGTCCGCGGCGGCCTGGTCGCGACCGTGCTCGCCTCGATCGCCACGACCGTCGTCGCGGCCGCCGGCAACGGGGCCGGTATCTCGCTCGACGTCTCCGGCGAGGCGATCCCGCTGTTCGGGTTCGGTCAGATGACCGCGTTGTTCTCGCTGGTGGGCGTCGGCCTCGCCGTTGTCCTCGCCCGCCGGGCCCGCACCCCGCGCCGGACCTTCGTCCTCACGACCGTCGTCCTGACCGCCCTCTCGCTGATCCCGGACGTCCTCGCCGACGCTGCCTGGGACACCCGCGTCCTGCTGATGGCGACCCACCTCGTCGCCGCCGCGATCGTCGTCCCCGCCCTCGCCTCCCGCCTCCCGGAGTGAGGCCTCTTGCGTCCAGGAAAGTGGTTGCCGGGAGCGACCACTTTCCCGGACGTAACAGCGGGGCCGTGATCACCACCTCGGCGACAGGGCTGGTCACGGGCGGGTGCGTAGTCACGCGCCCGCTACGCTGAGCTTCGCGACGAGCCGGCCGGACGGCCGCGCCGGAACGCTTCCGCGGAAGCGTCTCGGTGAGGAAAGTCCGGACTCCATAGGGCAGGGTGGTGGGTAACACCCACCCGGGGTGACCCGCGGGACAGTGCCACAGAAAGCAGACCGCCGCCCCGCTTGCGGGGCGGTAAGGGTGAAACGGTGGTGTAAGAGACCACCAGCGTCCGGGGTGACTCGGACGGCTCGGTAAACCCCACCCGGAGCAAGGCCAAGATCGCTGGGTCCGCCCAGCGTGTGTGAGCGTTCGAGGGCGGCCCGCCCGAGCTCGCAGGTAGGCCGCACCGAGGCCGGTGGTGACACCGGCCCCAGATGGATGGCCGTCTCGCCGGACCGCAAGGCCCGGCGAACAGAATCCGGCTTACAGGCCGGCTCGTCGCCCCGGCCCGATCGACCGACCGATGATCACCGGTTCGGCCCACGTCCCGAAGCCGTTTGGCCGACGCGAAGCGGGCGAACTCGGCCACACCATGGCGAGGACATGTCGGGGGCATCGAACCGGGGGCAGTGGCGCATGCGCGCAAATCTCAAGAGCTGGGTGTGCGCGCTCGCGTCCGCCGGAGTGATCGTGGTCGGGCTGAGCGGGTGCGGGGACGAGGCGTCGGCGGACCAGCCGGCGTTCCTGGTCCCGGCCGCCGCGGAGACGGCGGCCCCGGCCGCCACGCCCGAGGCCACCCCGGAGCCGACGCCGGAGCCGACGCCCGAGGCCACCCCGGAACCGACGCCCGAGGTCACCCCGGAGCCGACCCCGGGGCCGACGGTCGAGCCGACCCCGGTCCCGACGCCGGTCGTCACGCCGAAGCCGACGCCGGCGGCCACTCCGAAGGCGACTCCGAAGGCGACGCCGAAGCCCACGCCGAAGCCGGCGCCGTCGGTCTACTACAAGAACTGCACCGAGGTCCGGAACGCCGGCGCGGACCCGATCCGTCGCGGCCAGCCGGGGTACGGGCCGCACCTCGACCGCGACAACGACGGCATCGCCTGCGAGTGATCAGGACTCGTCGAGCTCCGCGCTGACGCCCCATTCCCCGCCGACGCAGTCGAGGCCGGGGGGTGGGGTGGTGGTGAGGGCGTCGAGGCCGACGGCGTCGACGAGGGCGTCGAGGGCGGACAGCGGGGTGCGGGCGTCGAGGACGCGGCCCCCACGCTCGGTGAGCAGCCGCCGGGCGGCGGTGAGGAACGTCTGCTCGTCGGAAACGACGAAGTCGGCGCGGACGTCGACGCTGAGCCGGGTCGACCCGTCGTCGACGTCCTCCAGGTCCCACTCGCCGTCCTCGGTCTCCGGGATCGCGAAGACCGTGCCGTACTCGGTGGTGACCTCGGCGACGGCCTCGTCGAAAGCGGCACCGGCGAGGCGGACCGCCTCGGCCCGGGCCTCGAGAGCCTCCGGGTCGTCGGCCGCCAACGTGGTCGTCATGGCCAGCGCCCGCAGCGCCGCGACGACCTCGTCCAGCTTCCGTTCGATCTCGACCGCGCTCATCCTCACCCTCCCGATCTCCGGAGGGCGACGGTAACCGGCGGACCGCCCGTTCTCCGCATTCGGCAGGCGGCCGCGTGTCCGGCGTCGGCATCATGCCTACGACGACCCGCACGAGACGGAGGCCCGCGCTGAACCCGAACACCCCCACCCCTGGATCGGCGAGGACGCGACGCCGGCTCGCGCTGGCCGTCGGAGCGATCGGCGGAGCGGTCGGACTCGTCCTGCTCGCCGGGGTCGTGTACTACGCCGTCCTCGACGACGGCGGCGATCCCGACTGCGCGCCGCGGGAGGGGTACTCCTGCGTGAACGACCCGGACCGCCCGCGCGCGGACTGACCGCGAATCGGCCGGAAGTCCTTCAGCGCCGCGCCCGGACGGCCGACAAGGCCAGTGTGAGACTCCGGACCGCGCTGACCCCCGCCCTCGCTGCCGCGCTCGCTGTGCCGACCGCGGTCCTGGCCGCCGCTCCGGCCGCGACCGCCCGGTCGTGCAAGGCGCCGACGGGGATCCTCCGGACGCCGGTGACGAAGACGATGTCCCTGCCCGGGGGTGCATCGGTGCGTATCTGGGACACCGGCGATCGCAAGCGCGACATCGACGAGGTGCGGATCGTCGCGGTCCGCATCCCACAGGGCAGCCTGATCCCGCGCGCGATCACGGCCTCGACGCTTGCGAAGGCGCAGACTCCGCAGAAGCAGGCCGCGAAGGTCAGGCGCGCCGTCGTCGTCATCAACGGGGGAGTGTTCGACCCGAGCGGTCCGTCGATCCCGGTCCGGTCGCAGGTCGTCAACGGCGCCGTCCGCAAGGGCACGCGCGCGGTCGACCAGGGCATCGCGCTCTACGAGAAGACCCGCACCGCGGAGTGGACGCTGCACAAGACCGTCGGCACGGTCCGGACCGGCGCCCACGGCAGCCGCGAGGTCGGGAACGTGAACTGGCAGTCCCTGCCCGGCGACGGTGTCGCCGTCTACACGCGGGCCTGGGGAACCTCGGCCCATCCCGCCGGAAACCGGACGGTGGTGGTCAAGAAGGGCAAGGTCACCAAGATTCTGACGAGCCGTAAGGCGGGCGCGAAGCGTCCCGGCAGCGGCGAGACCTGGCTGACCGCGCGCAACGGCAGCGGCACCGCGTCCTGGCTCAGGGGCCTGCGCGTCGGCGAGGCCGTGACGGTCTCGACGCAGCAGTCCGGCGTGCTCCCGTTCCTCGACGGCCGGCCCGCCGTCGGCCGGCCCGACAGCCTGGTCGGGGTCAGCTCCGCGATGGTCCGGTGGGGTCAGAACCTCGCCGGCTGCGGCTCCCGCGACGAGACCCTGCGTCCGCGCTCCGGGCTGATGTGGACCGCGACGGGCGACCTGATCGTCGCCACCGTCGCCGGCCGGCCCAGCGCGGCGGCCGGGGGCGCGACCGCCCACCAGTGGGGCGAGTACATGAAGCAGCTCGGTGCCGTCCACGCCGTGAACCTCGACGGCGGGACGTCCACGACCCTGCTCGTCCGGACCAAGGTCGGTGGCCCGCTGACCCGGCTCGACCGGTCCGGCGGGTCCTTCCAACGGGCCGTCCCGGACGCCCTCACCTTCCAGGTGCCGTAGGCGCGCGAATCCGCTTTCCTGCAGCCATTTCACAGCTACCGGCCCCCGTCCGGGTGACGCGTGTCCGCGCTCTCCCAGGACTTGATCAATAACCGGAAGAACGACCCCCGGCCGGCACCAAGATCACGCACACTGCATGCGGGGGATCGGTGCGCAGCGGAGCGCACCGGCAGCCGATGCGGGTGGGGGTCTGCATGGGCAGCAACACGGGTCGCAACCTGCGGCGGTGCACGGCGCCGACCGTGGCGGCGGGCGCCGCGATGGCGATGATCGGCGCGTACGCGACCGCGACGATGGGATCGTCCGAGGCGTCCGTCCCGGACCTGGGCGTGCTGCCCGGCGAGCACCGGGCGCTGCCGCTGCTCGGCCTCGACCAGATCGAGCCGCGCGAGGTCGGTGAGCTCCTCGCCGGCCTGTCCGAGCGCACCGCGCTCCGCTTCCTTCCCGAGGATGTCACCGCGCCGGTCCCGACCGCGGCCGCCGCGCCCCAGGTGCGCAACGCCGACAAGGCGAACGCCGTTCCGGCGGGTTGCCGCCCGGCGACCAAGTTGCTGCGCGAGGACCCGGTGAAGCGGTTCAACCTTCCCGGCGGTGCCTGGGTGCGCATCTGGGACACCGGGTCGAAGTCCAACCCGATGCAGGAGACGCGCCTGGTCGCCGTCCGCATCCCCAAGGGGACGCTCGCTCCCTCGGTGCTGACCCCGTCCTCCGCGCTCGGCGCGCTCGCCACCCCGGCCTCGATGGCGGCGGGGGAGAAGAAGGCCGTCGTCGTCATCAACGGCGGGGTCTACGACACCAGCACGAAGATCCCGACCGGTGCCGTCCAGGTGGGGTCCAAGCCGCGCAAGGCCGACAGCCTCGGCACCCGCGCCATCGCGATCTACGACGGACTGAAGTCCGCCGTGGTCGCGCGCACCGGCCTGACCGGTGTCCTGTCCTCGGACAAGGGCGAGATCCCGGTCGCCGCGATCAACTGGGAGCAGCTCTCCCGGCAGGGCATCACCGCCTACACGCGCAGCTGGAACGCGCCCAAGCACCCGGCCGGTCCGCGGACCGTCGTCGTCCGCGGCGGCAAGGTCCGCGCGGTGCTGTCCAAGGCCGCCGGAACGCGCCGCCCGGCGTCCGGCGAGACCTTCCTGACCGCCCCGCGCGGCACCACGTTCGCCAAGGCGCTCCAGGCCCTCCGCGTCGGCGACAAGGTTTCGCTGACCACCGCCGTCGCGAGCGTCCGCGAGGACCACTCCGACCGGCCCGAGCTCGACGTGCCCTCGGCCGTCCTCGGCGTCAGCGCGGCCCTGGTCCGCTACGGCCACGTGACCGCCCCCTGCAGCGCCCGGGACAACCAGCTCCGGCCCCGCTCGGCGCTCGCCTGGACCGCCGACGGCGACATGCTCGTCGTCGCGATCGCCGGCCGCGCGATCTCCGGCGGCACCCGCTTCGGTGGCGCCTCCGCCTACGGCTGGGGTCAGTACCTCAAGCAGCTCGGCGCGGTGTCCGCGGTGAACCTCGACGGCGGCGGCTCGACGGCGCTGCTGGTCCGGCGCACCCCGGGCGGCAAGCTCGAGCGGCTGGACCGCAGCGACAAGGACGCCCAGCGCCCGGTTGCCAACGCGCTGGCGTTCAAGACCGACTGACGCAAATCCCCGCATTCCCAGCTTGACCGGTGATCATGGTCGGCGGGGAGGGGGACGAACGTGAACGGATGGCTCCGGCGGGCCGGTGTGCCGGCCCTGACGGCCGTGCTCGCGCTGACGGCGCTCGGCCCGGACGGGGCGGCGGCCCCGCACGCCCCGGCCCCGCCCGGCCTCGCCGCGGGTCAGGCCGCGCCGACCGAGTGCCGGACCCCCACGACGCTCGTCCTCGAAGCGCCGAAGCAGGCCTTCGAGCTGCCCGGCGGGGCGACGGTGCGGATCTGGCAGAACCGGCTGAAGAACAAGCGGACCAAGCGCTTCGTCGCCGTCACGATCCCGGCGGGGACGCTCGTCCCGCGGGCGCTCGCCGCGCGCAACCTGACCCGGCCGGACAAGCCCGCGAACCAGGTCGCGCCGTACCCGAACGCGGTCGTCGCCATCAACGGCGCGGTCTACGACACCAAGACCGGCGTCCCGCGCCGCGCCCTGATCGTCGACGGCGAGATCCGCAAGGCGAGCAGCGAGCAGAGCCAGGGCCTGGCGCTCTACTCCGGCACCCGCTCGGCCGCCTGGGTGCTGCAGCAGCTCACCGGCGAGGCGCGGACCCCGTACGGGTCGATGCCGCTCGCCGGGATCAACTGGCAGGACCTCTCGACGGCCGGCGTCAACGTCTACACGCGTGCCTGGGGTCCGCGGGCGCACCCGGCCGGTCGGCGCACCGTGGTCGTGGCCGGGGGACGGGTGACGGCGGTGCTCGGCGGGAAGAAGCGGCCGCGCACGCGGCCGGGTCCCGGCGAGCTGCACCTGACCGCGCCCGACGGGACGATCTCCGCCGAGTCCCTGAAGCAACTCGTCCCCGGGGACCTCGTCAGCCTCGCCACCGACCTCACCGGCGACCGGCCGTTCGAGGCGGGCCGGCCCCCGGTCGGGGAGCCGGACGGGCTGATCGGCGTCAGCTCCGCCCTGGTCCGACGCGGCGCGAACCACGCCGGCTGCGGCACCCGGGACAACAAGCTCCGGCCCCGTTCCGCGCTCGCCTGGACCGCGAACGGCGACCTGATCATCGCCGCCGTCTCCGGCCGCGGGAAGAAGGGCAAGGGCACCGCCGGTGCGAGCGCGAGCCAGTGGGCCGAGTACCTGCTGCACCTCGGCGCGGTGCACGCGGTCAACCTCGACGGTGGCGGGTCGACGGCGCTGCTCGTGCGCCGGTCCGTGGGTGGGCCGCTGGAGCGGTTGGACCGCACCTGGGGCGCTCAGCGCAAGGTCGCCGACTCCCTCGCCTTCGAGGTCCCCGCGTCCTGAGGAAGCCGGGGCGTCCCGATCACGTCAGCGCAGGCGTCCGCCCACGGCGGCGACCAGACCGCGAACGGCGGTGCGGCGCAGGTAGTTCTTCGTCGGCCGCGGCCCGAACTCGACGGTGACGGCCTCCCCGGCGTGGGTGGCGTTGAACCAGCCGGTCAGCGTGCCCCGGCACGGCCCGCCGCAGTCGATGTCCCGGCGGGGGAGCTGCAACTCGCGGCTCAGCGCGCGGACGAGGCCCCGGCGCTTGTTCTGGCTCGTGTCGATCGCCGCGAACGGCTGGTGCAGCGAGACCACGACGTCCGGGTCGACGCGGTCGAGGAACCGCATGATCGCCTTCGTCTCCCGCTCGGACGCGGCCTTGCGGCCGGCGCCGGACACCGAACGGCTCCAGCGGTGCGGGAAGTTGCGGTTGAGGTCGACCCCGCGGGCGTTGGCCCGGCGGCCGGTCGCCGCCCCGTCCGGGTTGAGGACCGGGATCACCCACAGGTCCACGCCGGTGACGGTCTTGGCGGTGTCGCGCAGCCTCCGGAGCGTCAGTCCGGGTGCGCGCTCGGAGCCGTGCATCACTCCGATCAGGACGACGGTCCGCGTCGCGTTCGCCTCCCCGAGGCGGTAGGCGCGGATCTGGCGGCCCCGGACGGTCGTCCCGATCGTCCGGACCTCGGCCACCGCCGACCGGATCGACGCCTGGTCGGAGGTGGCGGTCGGGGTCGCGGCCGGTGCGGCCGACCCCGGTGTGCTCAGCGGCGCGCCCAGCGTGATCGCGGCGGCGAGCCCGCCCGCGATCAGGGCGGGCAGCGGCCGGAGGTGCATCCGGCCAGCCTGCCACGCGGAGCGGTGTGCTGCGGTGGCTCAGCCCCAGGTCGAGCCGTTCGACTCGGCCGGCGACTTCGGCGCCGGGGCGTCGACGTCCGCGTCGACCGGAGCCGGCACGAAGTGGAGAACCTCGCCGCCGTTGATCGAGTACTCGGCCGCGATGTTGTAGTCGGTGAACTCCGCGACGAAGGCGGCCAGTGCCGCGTCGTAGACGTCGCCGTCGGTGCTGTCGACGACCAGCTCGACGCCGTTCTCGACCGGGTAGACGAACCAGCTCTGGACACCGCTCATGTCGTGCTCCTTAGTCCCCTGTTTCGCGGCCCCCCCGCGAAGTTGGCCCTCAGACCTCGATCCGGGTCCGGCGGTTCCCTCTCCGGGCAAGTTCGGACGTTCGTTGACCGGGCATCGACCGAACGGTTGAGCCCGTCCGGATGAATCCGGACGACCGGGACGACTCGACCGCCCCGGCCGGGGGGTGGATTTGACCCGGAGCGCACCCGGTCGCCGGCGCCGGATCGGGGCCCAAGATCGACCGCGCGGTCGCCCGGTTGCGTCCGGTTGGCCCGGGGGTCATCACGCCGGTATTGCGGAGGAAGCGGACATTTCGCCGCCGGCGGCATCAGCCGTTCGGTCAAGACCTGCCCATCGTTCCGCGCGGCGGCGTTGACGTGCGGTGTCATGAGGAACGCGGACCGGCAGATCTGCGTCGTAGCAGGCACAGATGATCAAGCTCGCCGGTCGCTCCGACCGCGTGAGGCCACGAACACCGGGAAGGAACCGACCCGCCATGACCGCCACCGCCCCTTCTCGGGAGCACGGCCGGGCGCAGTCTCCGTACGCGCGCCCCGAAGCGCCTGACCGCGAGAAGAAGCCGCGGGAGTTCCGACTCGACCGGACGGCGGCTTGGCTGGGCGGCATCGCCCTCGGGTGTGCCGTCGTGCCGATGCTGCGGTGGGCGACCATCGCGTTCGGCACCGCCGCCCTCCTGATGGGGATCACCTCCCTGGGCCGCCCGAAGCGCGCCGGCGCCCGCCGCGACGTCGCCGGGATCGCCATCGCACTCGCCGTTCTCTCCGGTTTCGGCATGGTCGCCTCGCAGACGGCCTTCAGCGCCGTCGGCGGCGAGAAGAAGAAGCCGGTCGTCAACACGGCTCCGCCGGAGGTCGTCCAGGCGCTGACCACCGAGCAGGTGCTCTCGCGGCAGGCGAAGGTCGAGATCGGCAAGGTCACCTCGGAGCTGGACCCGTCCGGCATCAAGGAGAGCTCGCTCGCCGTCTCGATCACCAACGTCAGCGGCAAGACGCTCTCGTTCGACTTCGAGTTCGTCGCCCTGGACGCCAAGGGCAAGGAGATCACCCGCGACAACGCCTTCGTCCCCACGCTGGGCGACGGCAAGATCGCGGCGATCAAGGTCTTCAACATCCTCGGCAACGAGATGGCGGAGAAGCTGTCCGGCGCGACGTTCAAGATCGTGAAGGCCAGCGCGTACTGATCGAGCAACCGCCAGCAATCCATCCGGGCCCGGATTAATATCGGTCACGGAGCGGCGGCCGTTCGGTCAAATTGGACCAACTCCACCTGCGCGATCCGCGCGGAGGGAGCAGGCTGGTTGTGCACCATCGCGGGGGAACGCGAACGTAGTGCGCCGGGGGAAGGATCGCGGTAGCCATGTTCAGCTCGGGAAAAGGCAACACCACGGAGTCGGGACGAGAGATTCCGGACTGGATGCTGCCCGAACAGCAGGGCCGGCACTGGTACGGGCGCAAGCGGAAGTCTGACTACCGCAAGCCCACCCCCAAGGGTGGCTACGACCGCTTCCGCGGCTACGACGCGATCGTCGACGAGGACGAGCAGACCGGTCGCGAGGGCGTCGACATGCCCGCCGCGATCATGGTGCTCGGCGGTGTCGCGCTGGTGCTGTCGTTCGTCCCGCTGATCAAGTACGTCGCGGTCCTGTTCGCGATCGTGGCCGTGGTGCTCGCGACGCGCGAGTTCGCGCGGATCGACCCGTTCGCCAAGATCAAGCTCAAGGGCAAGGACGTCCGCGACCAGCGCTTCTGCCGGATCGGGCGCTTCCTCGCGATCCTCGCCGTGATCTCCGTCGTCGCCTCCGTCCTCTGGGGCGTCAAGACGGACCGGGACAACCGGATCAAGGCCGGCGAGGGTGGCACCAGCAAGGTCCTCGAGCAGGACCTGCGCGTCGAGTTCGGCGTCTTCGAGGTCGGGCAGGACGCCGTCGGCGCCGAGACCCGTCGCCTCCCGGTCACGTTCCGCAACAAGGCCGACAGCACCCGGTCCTTCGAGGCCCAGATCGAGTGCCTCGACGGCGACAACCGCCGCATCGCGAGCCAGACCGTCTTCGCGCCGAAGATGCGCGCCGGCGAGGAGCGCTCGATCGACGCGTTCGGCTACGTCGACTCCGAGACCACCCAGCAGCTCAAGACCGCGACCTGCCGGGTCGCGACCGCGAAGTCGGAGTAAGCACTTCCTCGTAGCGTCCGGCCAACTG
>NZ_BAAAHE010000029.1:0-6980 GCF_039525035.1 Sporichthya brevicatena | reverse complement strand
TTGGCCGGACGTTGCGGTTAAGGCAGCGTGAGGATCTCGGCGCCGGAGTCGGTGACCAGGAGCGTGTGCTCGAACTGGGCGGAGCGCTTGCGGTCCTGGGTGACGACGGTCCAGTTGTCGTCCCACATGTCGTAGGACTCGGTCCCGAGGGTCAGCATCGGCTCGATAGTGAAGGTCATCCCCGGTTCCATCAGCGTCGCGTAGTGCTCGGTGTCGTAGTGGGGGATCACCAGGCCGGAGTGGAACGCCGTCCCGATCCCGTGGCCGGTGAAGTCCCGGACGACGCCGTAGCCGAACCGCTTCGCGTAGGACTCGATGACGCGGCCGATGACGTTGATCGGCCGGCCCGGACGGACGGCCTTGATCCCGCGGTTCATCGCCTCCCGCGTCCGTTCCAGCAGCAGCGCCGACTCCTCGTCGATCTCGCCGACGGGATAGGTCGCGTCGGTGTCGCCGTGGACGCCGTGGATGTAGGCCGTGATGTCGACGTTGACGATGTCGCCGTCGACGAGCTCACGGGAGTCCGGGATCCCGTGGCAGATCACCTCGTTGACCGAGGTGCACAGCGACTTCGGGAAGTACCGGTACCCGAGCGTCGACGGATAGGCGTCGTGGTCGCAGAGGAACTCGTGGCCGATGCGGTCGAGCTCGTCGGTCGTGATCCCGGGCCGGATGTGCGACGCGACCTCCGCGAGCGCCTGCGCGGCGATCCGGCCGGCGATGCGCATCTTCTCGATGGTCTCGGCGTCCTTGATCTCCGAGCCCTCGAAGCTGTCCGGTGCCGGCTTGCCGACGTACGGCGGCCGCGGGATGTGGGCCGGCACCGCCCGCTGGGGGGAGACCTTGCCGGGGAGAACCGAGGGAGCCGGAGCGGTACGCGAAGCCATGCCTGGCAGTCTAGGTCGGGTGTCCGTGCGTCGAATCGTCTCGCTGGTCCCGTCCCTGACCGAGGCCGTCGGCGAGACCGCACCGGAGCTCCTGGTCGGCGTGACCGACTGGTGCACCCACCCGCCGGGCCTGGACTGCGCCCGGGTCCGGGGGACGAAGAACCCCGACGTCGACGCGATCGAGGCGCTGGCGCCCGACCTGGTCCTGGCCGCCTTCGAGGAGAATCGGCAGCCCGACCTCGACGAGCTCCGCGCCCGCGGCCTGGAGGTGTGGGTCTGCGACATCCGCGACGTCGACTCCGCCCTGACCTCGCTCGCCGCGATGCTCGAGCGGTGCGGGCTGGGCCGGCCGGACTGGCTGGCGGCGGCCGAGGCCGCCTGGGCGCAGCCCGCCCCGACGCCGCGGCGGAAGGTCGCCGTGCCGATCTGGCGCAAGCCGTGGATGGTCGCCGGCGCGGACACCTTCACCACGTCGGTGCTCGACCGGCTCGGCCTCGACAACGTCTTCGACGACCCGCCGGCCGACGCGTCCGAGCGCTACCCGAAGGCCGACCCGGACGAGGTCCGCGCCCGCGGTGCCGAGCTGGTCGTGCTGCCCGACGAGCCGTACGTCTTCACCGCGCTCGACGGGCCCGAGGCGTTCCCCGGGCTGGACGTCGCGCTGGTGTCCGGGCGGCTACTGACCTGGTACGGCCCCTCGATGGCCACCGCTCGCGAGGAGCTCCTCGCCGCGCTCGCCGCCGCGCGTCCCGGTGCGGACTGGGCCGTCGATCGGTGACAGGCCCTCGCGCGGCACCAGCTGCGTGAGGAACCAGGCGAACAGCAGGTTCAGCGCCGTGCTGCCCAGCGCGGCGCCGTAGAGGGCGGCGGTGGACGGGTCCGGGGTGTTGACGACTGTCATCGTCGGGAAGCCCGTCCCGACCAGGCCGACGACGCAGGCGACCGGACCGAGCAGGAACACCGCGGCCAGGCCCGCCGCCGGGTCGAACGAGCGCCGGATGCGCGCCGCTCCGACGCCGATGCTCGCGCAGATGCACGCGACCCCGAGCGAGACCCAGATCGGGAAGCCCGCGACGCGGAACGGGTGCGGGCCGAAGTAGTCGTAGGTGTCGAGCTGAGTGCCGGTGATCTCGGTGGCGATCGCGAACACCCACATGCCGGCGAGAGCCTTGGCGATGGTGGCGCGGGTCGCGCCGCGCTCGGTCAGGTACCAGAACAGCAGCCCGACCCCGCCGAAGAAGGCGGCGTAGGAGAAGAACACCCAGACCGGCAGCGAGGCGTCGAACGAGCTGTACATCGTCTGCTGGCCGGGCCGGTAGTACCACATGTTCGCGAGCCGGTTGTTGAGCGGTTCGACCATGCCGGCGAGCAGGGTGCCGGCCACGATCGCGGCCGGCGTCCAGGTCCGCCAGCGCCGCCCGAGGCGGACCGCGCACACCAGGAAGATCGCGAGACCCGCGAAGGTCCCGACGGTCATGATCGCCTGCCCCGTGGTGTTCACCGGCTCGGCGGCCGGGGGCACCGGCAGGGAGGACAGCAGCATGTGAGCCAGTTAACACCAGCGTTGAACGGCTCGTCAACGCTGGTGTCGACTGGGCTCTTCGGTCAGTGGTAGCTGTGCTCGTGGGTCGGGAACGTCCCGCCGACGACGTCGGCCGCGTAGGCCTTCGCCGCCTCGGTGAGCACCCCGCGCATGTCCGCGTACCGCTTGACGAAGCGGGGCGTGCCCTCGCGCAGGCCGACCATGTCCTGCCAGACGAGGACCTGGGCGTCGCAGTCCGGACCGGCGCCGATCCCGATCGTCGGGATGCTCAGCTCGGCCGTGATCTGCTTCGAGACCTCGGCCGGGACCATCTCCAGCACGACGGCGAACGCGCCCGCCTCCTGGACGGCGTGGGCGTCGGCGAGCACCTGCTCCGCGGCCGACCCGCGGCCCTGGACGCGGTAACCGCCGAGGCCGTGCTCGCTCTGCGGGGTGAAGCCGACGTGGCCCATCACGGGCACCCCGGCGTCGACGATCGCCTGAATCTGGGGCGCGACGCGGACGCCGCCCTCCAGTTTCACGGCGTGGACGTTGCCCTCCTTCATGAACCGGATCGCCGTCTCCAGCGCCTGCTGGGGGGAGACCTGGTAGGAGCCGAAGGGCAGGTCGCCGACGATCAGCGCCCGCTTGCTGGCGGCCACCACGGAGCGGCACAGGGGGAGCAGTTCGTCGACGGTCACGGGAACGGTCGTCTCGTAGCCGTAGACGTTGTTCGCGGCGCTGTCGCCGATCAGCAGCACGGGAATCCCGGCCGCGTCGAAGATCTCGGCCGTGTACATGTCGTACGCGGTGAGCATGGGCCAGCGCTCGCCGCGTTCCTTCATCGCGTGCAGTGCAGGCACGCGCACACGTTTCGCCGGCGGGAGATTGCCGTAGACGGGGGCGGTCTCAGCGACGGTCGCCGACTCGCGGGCCTGGCCCGACGAGGCGTCAGATCGATCGGGGCTGGGTGTGGAGGTCATCGTCGACTCCTTGAAAGGGTTGCCTCGAGGCCTCCCGGTGAGGTCCCCGGACGCTTTCAGGGTAGCCGGGGCGCGGTGAGTACAAATACCCACGCAGGCGGGCCCAGGTGCGCAGCCGCATCTCGTGCTTCGGCGGAAGCTGATTCTGGCGCCGGGCGGCATCCCAGAAACCCGGCACCGGGCCGAACCCCGTCGGGGAGGCCCGCAGCCCCCGCCTAAGGAGTACCCGTGTTTCCCAAGCGCGACGCCCGGATCGACGCAATTGCCGACCTTGAGATCTTCGAGGGCTTGGACCGCAAGCAGCTGGCGAAGATCGCCTCGCTCAGCACCCAGGTGACCCTGCCCGAGGGCAGCGTCCTCTGCCGCCGCGGCGAGCGTGGCCGCGAGGCCTTCGTGCTCATCGAGGGCTCGGTGGCCGTGTGCGTGGAGGACCAGGCCCTGGCCGTCCTGCGCCCCGGTGCCGTGTTCGGCGAGATGTCCCTGCTCGACGGCAAGCCCCGCGTGGCGACCGTGACGGCCACCACGCAGGTCTCCGTCCTCGTGCTCAGCCCGCTGGAGCTCGCCTCGCTGCTGGAGGCCGTTCCCGCCGTCCGCAGCCGCATCTTCTCCACGCTCGGCGCCCGCAAGAAGGACCTCACCGCCGCGGCCTGACACACCGAAGACGTCCGGGTGCGTGACCCACACCGCACCCGGAACGTGAGCTGCGCCGCAGGGTCGCGCGGACTCGCTCACATCGGGGGACGGTTCCGCGCGGGCGGGCGCGGAATCTCACACTGAGCTGCCCGGATTCAGTAGGGTCCGGGCAGCTTGGCGTGCCCACAATGGAGGAGTGACGACCTTGACCGCCCCGGCGCCGACCGAGGGCTTCCTCGATCGCATCGGCCCGGAGCGCGCCGCCGCCCTCGCTGCGATCGGCACGCGGCGCGGGTATCCCGCCGGCGCCATCCTCTTCCTCGAGGGCGACGTCGCGCACGAGGCGGTCGTCGTCCTCTCCGGTGAGCTCAAGGTCGTCGTCGGCTCCACCGAGGGCCGCGACGTCGTGCTCGACATCTACGGTCCCGGCGAACTGATCGGCGAGTGGTCCGTCATCGACGGCAAGACCCGCGCCGCCACCGTCACCGCCCTCACCGACGTCGAGGTGCTGACGCTGCCCGCCGCGCCGTTCCGCGAGTTCCTCGACACGCACCCCGCGGTGCGCGAGGCCCTGCTGCTCGACACCATCGGCCGCCTCCGCGCCCAGGTGCGTCACCAGCTCGAGTTCGGCGCCGGCGACGCGATGGGCCGCGTCTGCGCCCGGCTCGCCGAACTCGCCGACCGGTACGGCCATTTCGACGGCAGCACCACCGTCATTCACTCGCCGCTGAGCCAGGCCGACCTCGCCGCCTGGACCGGGCTCTCCCGCGAGGCCGTCGTCAAGGCGATGCGTCAGTTGCGCACCATGGGCTGGATCTCCAACCGGGGCCCGGACATCACCGTCCACGACATCGAGCGTCTGCGCCGCCGCGCCACGCACTGACGCAACTACTCGGGGACGCGCTCCCGCCAGCCGTTGGTGATCGGGAGGCGGCGGTCGCGGCCGAAGGCGCGCAGCGAGATCTTCGTGCCCGGCGGGTACTGACGCCGCTTGTACTCGGCGATGTCGACGAGGCGCAGGATCTTCTCCACCAGTTCCTGGTCGAACCCGGCGGCGACGAGGTCGGCCGCGGACGCGTCCTGCTCGATGTAGTCGTCGAGGAGATCGTCGAGCACGGCGTAGTCGGGCAGGGAGTCCGAGTCGAGCTGACCCGGCCTCAGTTCTGCGGACGGCGGCTTGGTGATGGAGTTCGGCGGGATCGGCGGCGTCTCACCGCGCCGCTCCGCCTCGGCGTTGCGCCACTCCGAGAGCTTCCACACCATCGTCTTCGGGACGTCCTTCAGCGGCGCGTAACCGCCGACCGCGTCGCCGTAGATCGTCGAGTACCCGGCGGCGAGTTCGCTCTTGTTGCCGGTGGCGAGGACGAGATGCCCCTCGGCGTTCGACAGGCCCATCAGCGTCACACCGCGCACGCGCGCCTGCAGGTTCTCCTCGGCGAGACCGGAGAGCTTGAGGGCGTCCTGGAACGCGTCGACCATCGGCGCGATCGGCACCGTGCGGAACTGGCAACCGGTACGCGCCGCGAGGTCGTCGGCGTCGGAGCGCGAGTGGTCGGACGAGTACGCCGACGGCATCGAGACGCCGTGCACGTTCGCGGCCCCGATCGCGTCGCACGCGATCGCGGCCACCAGCGCTGAGTCGATCCCGCCGGACAGCCCGAGGATCACCGACCGGAAGCCGTTCTTGCGGACGTAGTCGCGCAGCCCCGTCACGAGCGCCGCGTACACCTCGGCCTCGGACGCCAGGCGCGGACCGACGGCGATCTCGTCGACCTCCCACGCGGGCAACGGGTCCGCGGAGATCACCACGCGCTCGACGGTGACGTCACCGGCGTCAAGGTCGACCGGGTCGCCGGCCGCGGGCAGGTCGACGTCGACGACGAGGACGGCCTCCTCGAACTGCGGGGCCCGCGCGAGGGTCTGGCCGGTGGGGGAGACCACGAGCGAGTCGCCGTCGAAGACGAGTTCGTCCTGCCCGCCGACGAGGTTGACGTAGGCCAGCGTCGCGCCGGCCTCGGCGGCCCGGCGCGCACAGAGTTCGAGGCGCGTGTCGTCCTTGTTCAGCTCGTACGGCGAGCCGTTGAGCACGACGAGGAGTCCGACGTTCGCGCCGCGGGCGGCGGCGACCGGGCCGCCGTCCTGCCACAGGTCCTCGCAGATCGCGAAGGCGATGTCGACGCCGTGCAGGCGCACGACCGGCAGCACGTTGCCGGGCACGAAGTAGCGGTACTCGTCGAACACGCCGTAGTTCGGCAGATGGTGCTTGGCCGACCGGATCGCGACCCGACCGCCGTGCAGCACGGCGAGCGCGTTCTCCGGCGATCCGGCCGGGCGCCCGAGCTTGGGCCGGGCGCGCTCGTCGATGTCGAGATACCCGACGACGACGGCGACCTCGCCGAGTCCGTCGTCGAGGAGCCGCTGCGCGAGCCCGTCGAGCGCCTCGCGCGAGGCGCGCTGGAACGACCGTCGCAGCGCGAGGTCCTCCACCGGATACCCCGTCAGCACCATCTCGGGGAACGCGACGAGGCGCGCGCCCGCGGCGGCGGCCTCCCGCGCCCGCGCGAGCACGAGATCGGTGTTATCGGCGATGGCGCCGACGGTGGCGTTGACCTGGCACAGCGCGAGACGAAGCTGGGGCATGCGGTTCAGCGTAGGCGGCATCTCGTGGTTGCCCGGCGACGGCGTTCTGCGGAAGGGTGGGCGGGCGACGCCGCTCGGCGCCGCGAGGTCGACGGACGGTGGGAGATCCGATGGGCGACATCGCGAGCAAGGTGGACAAGGCCTACGAGGGCATGAGCATCACGGAGCTGGCGAAGGCGCCGGTCGCGGCGCTGCAGGGCGTCAGCGAGAGCGACGCGCAGCACCTCAAGGAGGCGTTCAACATCTCCACGATCGCCGACCTCGGCACCAACAAGTACTTCCTCTGGGCGCAGGCGATCGCGAAGCTCGCCGAGT
>NZ_BAAAHE010000028.1 GCF_039525035.1 Sporichthya brevicatena | reverse complement strand
GCGCCGACTGCACAATCTCCCGTTCTGACTGGCCATCAGCGCTTCGCTAAGTCAGCGGCATTGGGGTCGACCCCGAACAACGCCCGAGACGTAACGCCCACTGGCAACTCGTCCGCGACGGCCTCAAACTCCCACCCGACGAGGACAACCCCGACCGCGGGCCGTGACCCGAAGCCGCACGGTACTGGTTTGACTCCTTGCTGCGCCACGTCGACGAGCTGGCAATGGTCTGCGACCTGCTGGCGCTGACGTTCGACACCCACGACCCGCGGCTGGCCCGGCTCTGGGGCGGGCTGCTGGGCTGGGAGACCAAGCCCACGGGCCCGGACGCTCGTCCCGGCCGGCGCCACCGTCGCGCTCGAGGTCGAGCGACTCCTCGCTCTCGGCGCCACGCCGACATCGGACAGGGACGTCGACTGGGCGGCGCTCGCCGATCCCGACGGCAACGAGTTCTGCGTCCTGCCGCGGGAGTGACCGCACTGGAGATGTCATCTCCAGTGCAGGCCTTACGGCACCGTCAGGCCGGAAGGTAGACCTGGAGGGCGGCGGCCTCGGCCCGGCGGCCGGCGGCGTGGGCGGCGACGATCGCCTCGGCGTTGTCGATCGCGGCCAGCGTGGTGCGCAGCGCGCTGACGACCTCGGGCTTCGCCTTCATCGCCGCCACCAGGTCGGCGCGGAGCCGCGCACGGAGATCGCTCGTCACGCGATAAGACCTTCCACCAGCTGGCGGAAGACGCGGAGCTGACCCCGCATCGGGTCGGCGGAGCGGAAGGTGCGGCAGAGCAGGTAGCCGCCCTCGAAGGTGGCGAACAGGTGGTCGGCGAGGTCGTCGGCGTTGACCTTCCGGCCCAGGCCGCGGGCCCGGAGAGCAGCGCGCAGGAGCGCCGCGAACTCGACGCGCCAGCCGACGATGGCGCGCTCGACGGCACCGGAGGTGGTGTCGTCGAGGAGGTCCTTCTCGGTGAGCACCGCGAGGTAGAGGCAGGCCGAGTCGGCGGAGACGAGCTCGACCGCCCACTGCTCGTAGTACCGGAGAAACCCGAGGACGCGTTCGACCGGATCGGTCACGTCGGCGACGGCGTCCAGGCCCTTCTGAAGCATCGACAGGTCGGCCTCGACGTAGCGCTCGACCAGCGCCTGGGACAGCGCCCGCTTGGTGGCGAAGTGATGGAAGAACGACCCCTTCGAGGTGCCCGAGGCCTCGATGATCTGGTCCACGGACGTCGCGGCGATGCCGTTGGTCTCGAAGAGTTTCTCGGCGGCGTCGAGGATCCGCTCCTTGGTGGCTGTTCCGTCGCGGGGCATTAATCCATTGAACCAGACCAGACGGTCTGGTACGAATGACCCCGCTACCTAACCAGACCAAACAGTCTGGAACGACTCAAGGGAGACGAAGATGCTGCAGTGGGTCACCGACGGCGGACTGGAGACCGACCTGCTGTTCCATCACGGGGTCGACCTCCCGGAGTTCGCGGCGTTCCCTCTCGTCGAGGACTCGAACGGCCGAAAACTGCTCACCGACTACTTCGTGCAGTACGCCGCGATCGCCGCGGCGGCCGGCGCCGGGCTCGTGCTCGAGACACCCACCTGGCGGGCGAACGCGGACTGGGGCGCCAAGGTCGGCTACGACGCGGCGGCGCTCGACCGGGTCAACCAGGCCGCGGTCGATCTCGTTCGCAGCACACCCACGGACGTTCCGCTTCGCGTCAGCGGCTCCATCGGTCCGCGCGGTGACGGCTACGTCGCCGCGGGCACCGAGGCGGACGAGGCGGCGGAGTACCACGCCCCGCAGATCAACGCCTTCGCCGCCGCCGGCGTCGACGTCGTGCACGCCATGACGATGACCGGCCCCGCTGAGGCGATCGGCATCGTGCGCGCCGCGCGCGCCGCGGGCCTGCCGGTCGGCATCTCGTTCACCGTCGAGACCGACGGCCGCCTGCCTGACGGCACGCCCCTGAGCGCTGCGGTCGCCTCGGTCGACGCGGCGGCCGCACCGGACTGGTTCGGGGTCAACTGCGCGCACCCGACCCACGTCTCCCCCGGCCTCGACGGCGGGGACTGGCAACAGCGGATCACGACGTTCCGCCCGAACGCGTCGACCCTCACCCACGAGGAGCTCGATGCGATGGAGATTCTCGACGAGGGCGACCGCCCCCTGCTGCGGTCCTCGACCGAGGCCCTGCTCGCGACCCTGCCGAGCGTCACCACCCTCGGCGGGTGCTGCGGGACCGACGCCTCCCACGTCGCACTCCTGTGGGGAGTGCAGCAGGCCTGACGGGGAGAATGAGCGTGTGGATCTCCCCGTGCAGCACTTCCGAGGCCGTGACGGTGCCGAGCTCGCGTACCGGGAGGTGGGTGATGGGCGGCCGCTGGTCCTGATCCACGGGTTCTTCTCGAACGGGTTCGTGAACTGGATCAAGTACGGGCACGCGGCGGCGCTGGCCGAGCGCGGGTTCCGGGTGGTGATGCCGGACCTGCGGGCCCACGGGGAGAGCGCGAAGCCCCACGAGGCGTCGGCGTACTACCCGGACGTGCTCGCCGAGGACGGCGAGGCGCTCCTGGAGCACCTCGGGCTGACCGACTACGACCTCGGCGGGTACTCCCTCGGGGCGCGGACGGTCGTGCGGATGCTCGTGCGCGGGGCCCGGCCGCGGCGGGCGATCGTCGCCGGCATGGGCCTCGACGGCATGCTCCACCCGCTGCGCAACCGCCAGCACTTCGTCGACGTCCTCACCGCGACCGAGGCCTACCCGCACGGGACGCCGGAGTTCCTCACCCAGGCGTTCCTCCGCACGACCGGCGGGGACCCGAAGGCACTGGTGCACGTCGTCGACACGCAGGTCGCCAACTCCCCCGCGGACCTCGCGGCGATCGACGTGCCCACCGCCGTGATCCTCGGGACCGAGGACGACAACGGCTCGGGCCCCGGCCTCGCCGACGCCCTCGGCGAGGGCTACTTTCTCCCGATCCCGGGCACCCACATGGGTGCGGTCACCCGCCCCGAGCTCGCCGCCGCGATCGGCGACTTCCTCACGGACTGACGCACCGGCCGACGCACCGGCCAGGCTGCGGGCCCGTCACCACCACCGGGCGCCGTAGACCGACGGGTACTGGGACTTGCCGGCGCGGACGTCGGCGAAGAGCTGCTCGAGGTCGGAGGTGGTCTGACCGGCGAGCTGGCCGTCGACGACCGGGCCCTGCGGCGAGGTGTGGATGGTGAACTGGTCGGCCGTCACGTGGACGAGCTGGCCGCTGACGATGTTCATGACGATGTCGTCGAAGTCCTGGAGCAGCAGGTCCGACCCGATGTCACAGGCGTCGCAAGCGCACTGGGGCTGCAGCGAGATGACAGCGGCAGGCTCCCCCGCACCGACGACGACGTACGCCTCGGGCTCGCCCATCAGCCAGCCGAAGCCGAACACCAGGGGCACGGAGGCGGCCTTCTTCGGGCGCAGCCGAACGATGCGGATGTCCGGCGGCGTCTCCGGGAGCTCCTGCCACAGCTCGTCGGCCGGCTCCAGGTTCTCCCGCTCGGCCAGACCCGTCTGGGTCAGCGCCTCGCACCAAGCCTCGGCGCGGGCGGCGAGAATCCGGAACTTGGCGGGGTCGTCGCACTTTTCGAAGTCGGCGTCGTCCGGGGGTTCACCGCCCGGGCGGGGGTCCTCCCAGCCCGGGGTGTGCACGCCGACCTTCTTGAACGCGTCGCGCGTCGCCGCGCGCAGAACCGAGGAATCCACGGCGAAGACCTTACGTCCGCCGGGGCCGAAATGCGCGGGACCGGGCGCCGAGCGGGCGATCAGCGCGGCAGACGGCCCATCGCGAAGAACTCGTCGTTCGGCTCGATCGCCCCGAGGTGCGCCAGCCGGTTCGACATCGCGAACAGGGCCGTGATCGCCCCGATGTCCCAGATCTCGTCGTCCGTCAGCCCCGCGGCCCGGGCCAGATCGAGATCGTCGGCGGTGAGCTGGTCGGACGCGGTGGCGATAATCAGCGCCAGGTCGACGATCGCCCGCTGACGCGGGGTCAGCGCGACCGTGTACGGGTTCGCCGCGACGCGGTCGGCGATCTGCGGGTCCTTCGCCCGGATCCGCAGCACCGCCCCGTGCGCGACGACGCAGTACGTGCAGTTGTTCGCGGCCGACGTCGCGACGACGATGAGCTCCCGCTCCGCGCGGGACAGTCCTTCGTCGGAGTCCATGAGCGCGTCGTGGTAGTCGAGGAAGGCACGCAGCTCGCGTGGACGCGTCCCCAGCGCACGGAAGACGTTGGGCACGAACCCCGACTTCTCCGCGATGGGGGCGATCCGCTCCCGCAGGTCCTCCGGCAGGTCGTCGAGCTCCACGTGGCCGAATCGGCTGATCTGCTCCGTCATGGCCGCGACGCTACGCCAGACAATCCGGGTTCGCGCCTGCAAGAATCCGCCCATGCGACGCAGGACGGCGGTATCCGGGTCGATCGGCCTGTCGGTGGCGCTCGCGATCGCCCTGGCCCCGAACGCGCCGGCGACCCCGGTGGCGGCGCCCGCGCCCGCCGCCCCGGCGGCCGTGTGGCAGACCTGCAAGGTCAAGCTCGGCGGGGTGTCGATGACCGTGCCCGCGACCGAGAAGACGCGGACGGTCGTCGACCAGATCAGCCGCCAGCGGGCCCGCCTGACCTTCTGGGTCCGGGACGACACCCCGTGCGGGTTCACCAAGGTCGTCGGGACGCGGAAGGCCTGGCTGGGCGCGAACGGCGTCATGAGCGGCAAGACCCGCCGCCAGGGCACGCTGACGACCCCGACCGGCACCTACACGATGACCGAGGCCTTCGGCATCGCCCCGAATCCCGGTACCGCCCTGCCGTACCACCGGGTCCGCAAGGGCGACTGGTGGGTGCAGGACAACAACTCGAAGTACTACAACCACCTGCGCAACGAGAAGCAGGGCGGGTTCGCCGTCACGACCCGTGGCGCGAACGGCTCCGAGCGCCTCCTCGACTTCGGCAAGCAATACGCCCACGTCGTCGTTCTCAACTTCAACCGCGCCCCCGACAAGCGGGTCCGCAAGCGGGGCTCAGGGATCTTCCTCCACGTCAACAGTGGGAAGGGCCCGACCGCCGGCTGCGTCTCGATCACCAAGGCCCAACTCGTGACGATCCTGTCCCACCTGCAGTCCGGCGACCGGATCACGATCGTCCGCTGACCCGCCCTGCACTAGAGATGTCATCTCCAGTGCAGGCGGCCCTCTGCACTGGAGATGACATCTTTAGTGCAGGCGTCAACTCGTGGTTGACGATAGCGTCAACTCGAGGTTGACTCGGGGCATGACGAAGCCGACCAAGCTCGACCCACCCGTCCGGCTCGACGAACTCATCGACGCGATCAAGCAGGTCCACGAGGACCCGCTGGAGCAGCTGACCGACGCCGTGCTGGCGGCGCAGACCCTGAACGAGACCGCCGACCACCTGATCGGGCACTTCGTGGACCAGGCCCGCCGGTCCGGGGCGTCGTGGACGCAGATCGGCGAGGCGATGGGCGTCTCGAAGCAGGCCGCTCAGAAGCGGTTCGTGCCCAAGGAGCCCGCGACGCCGGCGGACATGGACCCGAGCGCCGGGTTCGCGAAGTTCACCCCGCGGGCGCGCAACGTCGTGGTCTCCGCGCAGAACGAGGCGCACAAGGCGAAGAACACCAAGATCACCCCGGCGCACCTGGTCCTGGGACTGCTGTCCGAGCCGGAGAGCCTGGCGATGATGGCGATGAAGACCTACGGCGCGGACGCCGACGCGGTCCGGGCGGCCGCGACGGCGGTGCTCCCCCCGGCCGCGGAGGAGAGCCCGGCGCTGATCCCGTTCGACTCCGACGCGAAGAAGGCCCTGGAGCTGACGTTCCGTGAAGCGCTGCGCCTCGGCCACAACTACATCGGGACCGAGCACCTGCTGCTCGCCCTGCTCGAGAGCGAGAACGGCTCCGGCGTCCTGTCCGGGTTGGGCCTGGAGAAGGAACGCATCGAGGCCGACCTCGTCGCGATGCTGAACTCGCTCCACGCCTGAACCCCGCCCGAGCAGCGCCCGATCCGTCCCGGAATCGATCCGTTCGCCACCCGGCGCGTCACGGATCGGCGACGTCGGTGAACGAAACGCACCCCCGTGGCGTCCTCGTGCCAGGAAGGCGCAAGCGTCAGGATGGGCGCGGCCGTTACGGGAGGGACAAGCGATGAAGCGGATGGTCGCGGCAGCCGGGGTCAGCCTGATGCTGATGCTCGGTGCGTGCGGGGGCGACGACGACAAGGTCGAGGCCGCGAACGACGCCGGCGGAACCAGCGCGCCCGCGGGCGGCGACACCGCGCAGGACGCCCCGGCGAGCTCCGACGCGATGCCCGGCTCGGACACCCCCGAGGAGGGGACTCCCGAGATCGTGAAGCCGCGCCCGGGGATGGACAACCTGCGCCCGGTGGTCTGGGAGAAGGCCGAGTCGCTCAGCCCGCGCAAGGTGCTCGTCACCTTCTACGGCGGTGTCGAGCCGTGCGACGTGCTCGACTCGGTGAAGGTGAAGTACGGGGCCAAGAACGTCACGATCAGCCTGTACTCCGGCTCGGACCCGAAGCAGCCCGACGCGGTCTGCATCGAGATCGCGAAGCTCAAGGCCGTCGAGGTCGACCTGTCCGAGGACCTGGGTGACCGTCAGATCGCGGACGGCGCGCCGGACGCGGACACCAAGAGCAGCACGTCCGGCGGCAAGGCCGACCCCGGCACCCCGCCGGACGCTCCCGCGGGCAAGATGCGCGGGGACGCCCCAGCAGTCGCCCTGACGCCGAAGGCCGGTCAGGCCAACGTCCGCGGGATCACGTGGGACCGCTACGAGATGATCGACTCCGACACCGTGCGGATCTACTTCATGTCCGGGGTCGAGCCGTGCTCGGTCCTCGACAGCGTCAAGGTGGTCTACGCCAAGGAAGTCATCCGCATCGCGGTCTTCGAGGGCAGCGACCCGAAGCAGCCGAACGCCGTGTGCCCGGCCCTCGCCCGGTTCGCCTACACGGACGTGGACCTGAAGGAGGCGGTCGGCGACCGCGAGGTCGTGGACGACCAGCAGACCGACTGACGCACCCGCAACGACCGAACGGCCCCGCCGGGACCTTCCCCGGCGGGGCCGTTCGCGTGTTCGGGCTCCTCAGCGCGTCAGCGACACCGGCTGTCCGTAGACCGGGTCGAGGACCTCACCCACGACCGGCGCGACCGGGCGGACCGGCCGGCGCCGGCCCCAGTTGCGGTCACCGAGCAGGGTCATGACGGCCGGCAGCAGGACGATGCGGATCAGCGTGGCGTCGATCGCGACCGCGGCGGCGAGGCCGACCCCCATCTGTTTGAAGTCCATCATCGACAGCGTCGCGAAGACCGCGAACACGGCCACCATGATCGCCGCGGCGCTCGTGACCACGCCGGCGGTGCGGGTGATCCCGTGCCGGACGGCGGCGGTGGTGTCAATGCCGTCCTCCACCGCCTCGCGGATCCGCGAGACGACGAAGACGTGGTAGTCGGTCGACAGGCCGAACAGGATCACCAAGGCGAACATCGGGATCCAGGCCTCGATCGCGCCGACGCCCTGCGTCCCGAACAGGCCCGCCCCCCAGCCGTGCTGGAACACCGCCGTCATGACGCCGAACGCCGCGCCGACCGAGAGCAGGTTGAGCACCAGCGAGGTCGCGCCGACGACCCACGAGCGGAACGCGAACGCCATCACCGCGAAGGTGATCAGGCCCAGCCCGAGCAGCACCGGGATCAGCCCCTTGCGCAGCTGGTGGTCGAAGTCGACGCTCGACGCGAGCATCCCGCCGACGTACGCCTCCGCGCCCTCCCCCAGCGCCGCGGCGCCGAGGGTGTCCGGCACGACCTCGTTCCGGAGCTCGTTCAGCGCCGCCTTGGAGATGTCATCTCCACCGTCGCCGGCGAGCGGGACGTCGATCGTGACGATGCCTTGGTCCTGATGGGTCGTCACCTCGACCGGCTGCCCGAAGCTGTCCGAGGCTCCGACCCGGTCACGGAAGGCCGCGAGGGCCTGATCCACGCGCGGGTCGGCGGGGTCGGCGACCTTGACGACGACCTGCGCCGGCAGCGGACCGGTCGGGAACGCACGGGTGAGCTCGCCGTACGCCACGGCGATCGGCGCACCGGGCGCCTGCTGCTCGACGTCCAGCTCCTCGGTGTTCATCGTGACCGCCGGCAGCGCGAGCAGGATCAGCGCACCCACGCCGAGACCGACCGCCGCCTTCGGGCGCCCCGTCACCGGCTTCAGCACGGTGCCCACCCAACGCCCGCCGCGGCCGCTCGGGGTCCGGGCCGGACGTCGCGTCAGTTTCCGCGCCCAGGACGCGGGGCGCCCGGCCTCGACACGGTCGCCGAGGAGGGAGAGCACCGCCGGCAGCACCGTGACCGAGCCCAGCATCGCGACGCAGACGACCGTGATCGTCCCGGCGGCGAAGCCCTCGAACAACGACAGGCCCGTGAAGAACATGCCCGCCATCGCCGCCATGACCGTGAGGCCCGAGACGAGGACCGAGTGCCCCGAGGTCTGGGCGGCGATCGCCAGCGCGGTCTCGGCGTCCCGGCCGGCGGCACGCTCCTCGCGCTCGCGGCGCAGGTAGAACATGGCGTAGTCGACACCCACGGCGAGGCCCATCAGCAGCATCACCGACGCGGTGGCCTCCTCGACCGGCACGAGCTGGCTGACCACCCCGAGCAGGCCGAGGGCCGCGACGAACGCGGTCACCGCGAGCAGCACCGGGATCACCGCCGCCACCAGGGCGCCGAAGGCGACGAGGAGGATGCCGAGGGCGAGCGGGACCGCCGTCCACTCCGCCTTCGCGAAGTCCTTGGCGATGATCTCGGTGAACCAGCTCTCGACGGTCGCGTCCCCAACGCGGTGCACCTCCAGCTCGGGGTGCCCGGCGATCACGGCGTCGACGACGTCGAACACCGGCTGTGCGTTCTTCTCCTCGACCGCGGTGTCGTAGTCCCCCGCCAGGTCGAACCGGACGAGCCCGTCGCGGCCGTCGGCCGAGGGCAGAGTCTCGTCGATCGAGGCGACCTGCGCGAGCTCGCGCAGCTTCCCGGTCAGCTCGCCGGCGGCGGCCCGCCAGCCGTCGGGCTCGACGCTGTGCAGGAGGACGAGCTCGGAGGCCGGGTTCTCGATCCCGGACTCGGCCAGGATGCGCTCGGCCCGCGCCGAGTCCCCCGCACCGATCTCGTGGTCGGCCAGTTCCTTCTGCCCGACCATGCCCCCGAGCAGGGTGGCGAACACGACGAACAGCAACCAGCCGGCGATGGCCGACTTGCGGTGGCGGGCGCTCCAGCCACCCAGACGGGCGGCGACGCCCCCGTGCGTCTTCATCTCGCGGATCCCTTCAACGAACTCTGACGGCCCGTCCGGAACCGCCCTCCACCGATGCTCGGGAAATCCGCTGCTCGCCCCCAGCCGTCCACCACCCGTATCCGCGGGAGGAAGGTCCCGGCCGAGGGTGTACTCAGGTACACCCCGGAATCCGGGTGTCGGGGCCAGTGCTTCGCTCCGCCCGGGGCACGATGCTGGAGTCATGTCGCAGCCCACCACCACCGAGCCGACGGCGGCCGACTTCGCCCGCCGCGGCGGCTTCGCCACCCTGCGGCTGCTCGCGCTGGCCGTGCTCGTGCCGCCGGTCGCACTGTTCCTGTTCGTCCTCACCGTGGTGTCGCTGGCGCTGATTCCGGCGCTCGGCATCGGGCTGTTCGTCGTCCCGCTCGTCGCGATGCTGAACCGCTCGTTCATCGACTTCGTGCGGCGGCTGGGGCCGACCTGGTTCGGCGGCGCGGTCGACCGGCCCTACAAGCCGGCGCCGATCCTCGGCGGGCCGGTCCGCAAGGCGGGCTGGGTGCTCGGCGACCCGGCGACCTGGCGGGACCTGCTCTGGCTCCTGTGGTCCGCGACGTTCGGCTTCGCCCTGGCCCTGCTGCCCGTCGCCGTCGTGGGGCAGGGCATCTACGGCTGGGTGCTCAGCGCCGGGGTCTGGCGGCCGATCTACGAGAGCGGCGGCGGTGAGTGGTACGCCTTCATCAAGGTCACCAGCTGGTCGCGCGCGTTCGGCGCCGGCCTGCTCGGCACCTCCTTCGTCCTGCTCGGCCTGACCCTCGCGCCGTACGCGCTGCGCCTGAGTGGCGCGATCACCCGCAGCCTGCTCGCCCCGACGAAGGAGCAGGCCCTGCGCCGGGTGAGTGAACTGACCGAGACCCGAAGCGCCGCCGTCGACGTCTCGGCCGCGGAGATCCGCCGGATCGAGCGCGACCTCCACGACGGCGCCCAGGCCCGCCTCGTCGCGATGGGCATGAGCCTCGGGGCCGCGGAGCACCTGATGGACTCGGACCCCGAACGCGCGAAGGCGATGATCGCCGAGGCCCGCACGGCCTCGGTGGCCGCACTGAACGAACTCCGCGACCTGGTGCGGGGCATCCTGCCGCCGGTGCTCGCCGAGCGTGGTCTGGGCGACGCGGTCCGCGCGCTGGCGCTCGCCTCCCCCGTGCCGACGGAGGTCACCGTCACCCTGCCGACGCGACTGCCCGACCCCGTCGAGTCCGCGGCCTACTTCGCGGTCTCCGAGGCCCTGACGAACGCGATCAAGCACGCCCGCGCCAGCCGCATCTGGATCGATCTAGGCCACGACGGGCAGACGCTGCGCATCACCGTCGGCGACGACGGCTCCGGCGGCGCCGACCCGACCCGCGGCACCGGGCTGGCCGGGGTCGCGAAGCGCCTGTCGACCTTCGACGGCCGGATCGATCTCGCGAGCCCGGCCGGCGGCCCGACGCTGATCACGATGGAGGTTCCCGCCGCCGCCCGGTAGCTAGGGTGAACGGATGCGGGTCGTGCTGGCGGAGGATCTCTTCCTGCTCCGCGACGGTCTGATCCGGCTGCTCGAGGCCTACGGGTTCACGATCGCGGCGGCCGTCGACAACGGGCCCGACCTGGTCACGGCGCTGCGCGAGGAGAAGCCCGACGTCGCGGTCGTCGACGTCCGGCTGCCACCCACGCTCACCGACGAGGGCCTGCAGGCCGCGCTCGAGGCGCGGCGGCACACGCCCGGGCTGCCGATCCTCGTCCTGTCCCAGCACGTCGAGCAGCTCTACGCGCGCGAGCTGCTGGCCGACGGCAACGGCGGGATCGGGTACCTCCTCAAGGACCGCGTGCTCGACGCCGATCAGTTCGTCGACGCGGTGCGCCGGGTGGCCGAGGGCGGGACCGCCATGGACCCGCAGGTCATCGCCGCACTCCTCGCCCGCCCCGCCCGGCAGACCCCGCTGGGCGAACTGACGCCCCGTGAGCACGAGGTGCTCGGGCTGATGGCCGAGGGCCGTTCCAACGCCGCGATCGCCGCCAAGCTCGTCGTCACCGAACGCGCCGTCGCCAAGCACACCGCGAACATCTTCGCCAAGCTCAACCTGCCGCCGAGCGACGACGACAACCGCCGCGTGCTCGCGGTGCTCGCCTACCTCGACGGCTCCTGACTCGACTCCGCGGGGGCGGGGTCGAGGACCGCGTCCAGTTCCCGGCCGGGCCACGCGAGGTGGGCGGCGAGGAGGACGAACAGGCCGAGGGTCCCGGCGGCGAAGACCGAGTCGGCGGGGGTGAACACGTCCGCGGCCCAGCCGGCGAGCACGAACGAGATCGCGATCGCGGCGTTGAACCCGGCGGCCGCGAGTCCGCCCACCGCACCGCGGCGTTCGGCCGGGGTCAGCAGCGTCACGACGACCATGATCGGCAGCAGGAACGCCTGGCAGATGCCGGCCGCGAACCACAGCGCCATCGTCGGGTACACGCCGAGGTCGAGGCCGGAGAGCAGCAGCGGGACGCAGCCGGCCGCGAGCAGCGGCCGGATCATGCGGACCGCGATGATCGGCGGGTAGCGCGCGATCAGCCACGCACCGAGCGCGGCACCCGCCGGCAGGGACGCGATCAGCGCTCCGCCCATGCGTTCGGAGTCGTGCTCGACGGCGTAGGCGAGCGCCACCGCCTCGGGCGCGATCAGCACTCCACCGGCCGCCCAGCCGAGCGCGATGAACACCCGCCGGACCGGGTCGTCGAGCACCGACCGCACGGCGACGCGGACGTCCGGGCCGCGCGGGGCCCCGGCAAGCGCCGCCGGGCGGTGCTGGACGCCGACGAGCAGGATGACCGCGGAGACCAGGTAGCTGGCGACGTCGAGCCACAGCGCGAGCTGCGCCGACGCCCCGTACGCGACCAGACCGCCCAGCGCGAGCCCGACGGTCTGGTTCAGCTGGAACAGCGTGCGGGAGATGCCCGAGCCGGCGTGGAAGTCGGCCGGGTCGGTCAGGACGTCGGGGACCAGCGCCGCGCGGGCGGCGTCGAAGGGCGCGCTGAAGAGCTCCGCGAACAGCAGCAGACCGGTGAGCAGCCACAGCGGCGCCTCGGTGGCGACGGACAGCGCGAGCACGGCGACCACGACGGCCCGGGCGAGGTCGCACCAGATCATCAGCGCGCGGCGCGGGAGCCGGTCGGCGAGCGGACCGAGGGCGACGGACCCGACGATGCCGGGCAGGTAGCTCACCATGAACGCCAGCGCCGAGTACAGGGCGCTGCCGGACCGTTCCAGCACGATCCCGGCGACGGCGACGCGAGCGAACTGGTCACCGATCTCCCCGGTGACCTGTGCCGCGATCAGGGAACGGAACTCGGCGTGCCGCCAGGGCCGTCCCCGGCCCTCACTCACCCGTAGAACACCCGCTCCACGACCGTACGCGCGTGGCGCGTGACACGGCGGTAGTCGTCGAGCATCCGGCCGGTCTCGTCCACCGGGTACCCGAGGATCCGCGCGATCGAGGACTGCTCCCGGCCGCCGGTCGGCGGGCTGTCGGCCGGACGACCGCGGACCAGCATGATCGCGTTGCGGATGCGCGTCGCGAGCTTCCAGGCCGCGGTCAGTTCCTCGGCGTCCGCGGCGGTGAGCAGGTCGTGCTCGCGCGCGACCTCGAGCGTGGCGAGCGTCCGGGTGGTCCGGAGCCCCTCGATCTTCGCGCCGTGCTGCAACTGCAGGAGCTGCGCGACCCATTCGACGTCCGCGAGCCCGCCGCGGCCGAGCTTGGTGTGGATCGACGGGTCGGCCCCGCGGGGCAGCCGCTCGGACTCGACGCGCGCCTTGATCCGCCGGATCTCCCTGACCTGATCCTCCGTCAGACCACCGACGGGGTAACGCAAGGGGTTGATCAGCGCCGTGAACCGCTCGCCGAGTTCCGCGTCACCCGCGACGAACTCGGCCCGCAGCAGCGCCTGGGCCTCCCAGACGCTCGACCAGCGCGAGTAGTACTGCTCGTACGACGCCAGCGACCGCACGAGCGGACCGTTGCGGCCCTCGGGGCGCAGGTCGGTGTCCACCTCGAGCGGCGGCTCGGGCGCCTGCATCTGCATCAGCCGGCGCAGCTCGTTGGCGATCGCGTGCGCCGCGTCGGTCGCCGGCTTGTCCTCGACGAAGGGCATCGGCTCGTGGACGAACATGACGTCCGCGTCGCTGGCGTAGCTCATCTCGTGACCACCGAGCCGGCCCATGGCGATGACCGCCATGCGGACGACGGGGTCGCCCTCCCCCACCACCGACCGCGTGGCCGCGGCGAACCCGCCGGCGAGCGTCGCGGCGACGACGTCGCTGAGCGACTCACAGACGGCGGTCACGTCGATCAGGCCGAGCGCGTCCGCGGCGGCGATCCGGAACTGCTCGCGCCGGCGGATGCCGCGGACCGCGATGGCGGCCGCCTCGGCGTTCTGCGCCCGGGCCACCGCCGCGTTCACCTCGGTGAGCAGCGCGGCGCGGTCGCGGGGCCGCAGGTCGGCGTCGTCGGCGAGCATCTGGATCGCCTCGGGCGCGCGCTGGAGCAGCTCCGCGGCGAACCGCGAACTGGCGAGCAGGTGCGCGAGCCGCTCGGCGGCCATGCCCTCGTCCCGCAGCAGGCGCAGGTACCAGGGCGTCTCGCCGAGGGCGTCGGAGACCTGACGGAACGCCAGCAGGCCCGCGTCGGGGTCGGGCGCGTCCGCGAACCAGCCGAGCATCGCCGGCAGCAACTGGCGCTGGATCGACGCCCGCCGGCTCAGGCCGGACGTCAGCGCCTCCAGGTGCCGCAGCGCGCCCGCCGGGTCGGCGTAGCCGAGGGCGGAGAGGCGGGCCCGCGCCGCCTCGGTCGTCAGGCGGGTCTCGGCCTCGGAGACGCGGCTGACGGCCATGAGCAGCGGGCGATAGAAGAGCTTCTCGTGCAGGCGGCGGACCTCGTGCGCGTGCTTGCGCCAGGTCTCGGTGAGCTCCGCCTTCGGGTCGCCCTTGAGACCCATGGCGCGGCCGAGGCGCCGCATGTCGGCGTCACCGTCCGGGAGCACGTGCGTCCGCCACAGCTTGTAGAGCTGGATGCGGTGCTCGAGCGTGCGCAGGAACCGGTAGGCCTCGTCGAGCCGGGCGGCGTCCTCGCGGCCGACGTAGCCACCCTGGGAGAGCGCGGCCAGGGCGGAGAGCGTCGTCCCGCTGTGCAGGGTGTCGTCACCGCGGCCGTGCACCATCTGCAGCAACTGGACCGCGAACTCGACGTCGCGCAGGCCGCCCGGGCCGAGCTTGATCTGCCGCTCCGCCTCGGCGGGCGTGAGCGTCGCCTCGACGCGCTTGCGCATCGCCTGGACGTCGGCGACGAAGTTCTCGCGGTTCGCGGCCTTCCAGACCAGCGGCCCGACCGCCTCCATGTACGCCTTGCCGAGCGCGCGGTCCCCCGCCACCGGCCGCGCCTTCAGCAGCGCCTGGAACTCCCAGGTCTTCGCCCAGCGCTCGTAGTACGCGACGTGACTGGCGAGGGTACGGACCAGCGGACCCTGCTTGCCCTCGGGCCGCAGAGCGGCGTCGACGGGCCAGATCGTGCCCTCCGCCGTCGAGGCGGAGCAGGCCTTCATCATCGCCGAGGCGAGCTGCGTCGCCGTCCGCATCGCTGACGCCTCGTCAGGTTCGCCCTGACCCTCGATCTCCCGGGGTTCGGCCACGAACACGACGTCGACGTCGCTGACGTAGTTCAGCTCCCGGCCCCCGCACTTGCCCATGCCGATGACGGTGAGCCGGCACCGCGGGGCGTCGTCCGGCAGGCCCGCGCGGGCGATCGCCAACCCGGCTTCGAGGGTGGCGGCGGCGAGGTCGGCGAGTTCGGCCGAGACCTCCTCCAGACCGGACCCGCCGGTCAGGTCGCGGGCCGCGAGGCGGAGCAACCAACGGCGGTACGCGACCCGGAGCCGGTCGTAGGTCGTCTCCCCCGCGTCGTCGGCCACCGGCTCGGCCTCGTCCGGGTTCGCCCCGACGGCCTCGAGCATCGCGGCGCGCAGGTAGTACGGCGTGTCCGGGTTCCCGGCGTCCTTCTCCAGCAGCCGCCAGTCCTCGGGGTGGCGGAGCAGGAACTCGCCGAGGGCCTGCGAGGCGCCCAGCACCGCGATCAGACGGCGCCGGAAGACCTCGGAGCGCTCGAGCGCCGCGCGCAGCTCGCCGGCGTCGGTCACCTCGGCGAGGGCCGTCAGCGAGGCCAGGGCCAGGTCGGGGTCACCGGCGTCGGCGAACGCGGCGAGCCGGTCGGGACGGGACGCGAGGTCCAGGCCCGGCAGCGCCATCTGCCGCAGCGCCTGCGCTCGATCCTGGAACCCCATCCGGGCCAGGAGCGCCTCGGTCGTGGCCGTTCGGGAACGGAACGGTTCTGGCGCGCTCACGGGGATCAACTTAGTGCGGCCCGGTCGATGAAATGCTGGAGCCGTGGAGTTGCAGGTTCATGCTCGCGTCGTGCTCGGCGTCCTGTGCGTCGAAGGACCGGCGCACGGCTTCGCCCTCGCGCGCATGCTTTCGCCCGAGGCCGAGCTCGGTCGCGCCTGGTCGGTGTCGCGACCGCAGGTCTATCGGGCGATCGAGCAGCTCGCCGACGCCGGCTACGCGCAGGCGGGCGAGCTCGAGACCGGCTCCCGCGGCCCGGGCCGCACTCCGTTCCAGGTCACCCCGGCCGGCTCCGCTGCCGCCCGCGAGTGGCTCGACCAGCCCGTCGACCATCTCCGCGACGCCCGGTCCGAGCTGCTGATCAAGCTGATGCTGCGCGAGCGGATGGGCCTGCCCCGCTCCCCGTTCGTCGACGAGCAGTACCAGGTCTTCGCCGACCTCACCGAGGCCCTGAGCAAGCGCTCCGACGCCGACCCCGACGACCTCGTCGCCATCTGGCGCGCCGAGATGGCCCGCGGCGTCCTGTCCGCGATCCAGCGCCTCCGCCGCCGCTGATGTCAAAAAAAGGGTGACACCCCTTACTGCGCAGTAAGGGGTGTCACCCTTTTTTTGACAACCGCTGTCGACGTCCGCGTGTGACGGCCGCGGGGGCCCGGGCGCGGCGCAGGCCCTGGAGGAATCCGCCCGATTCCCTCTCAGGGCCTGCGTGAAGGGTGCCGCGCCGCCGGCGTCGTTCATGTCGTAGTTGCACTGTAACTTCCGATTAGTCACAGTGCAACTACAACTTTGTGTGGTCCTGACGACAGGTGCGGGCTAGAGCACCGGCAGGTACCGGTCGAGCTCGAACGGCGTGACCTGCATCCGGTACTCCTCCCACTCCCGCCGCTTGTTGCGGAGGAAGAAGTCGAAGACGTGCTCCCCGAGCGTCTCGGCGGCGAGCTCGCTGCGCTCCATCAGGGCGATGGCCTCGGCGAGGTTCTGCGGCAGCGGGTCGATGCCGAGCGCGCGGCGCTCGGAGGACGACAGCGACCAGACGTCGTCCTCGGCGCCGGGCGGGAGCTCGTAGCCCTCGTCGATGCCCTTGAGGCCGGCGGCCAGCAGCAGGGCGTAGGCGAGGTAGGGGTTGCAGGCCGAGTCGATCGACCGGACCTCGACGCGGGTCGACTGGCCCTTGGTCGGCTTGTACATCGGCACGCGGACCAGCGCGGACCGGTTGTTGTGTCCCCAGCAGATGTACGCCGGAGCCTCGCCGCCGCCCCAGAGGCGCTTGTAGGAGTTCACCCACTGGTTGGTGACCGCGGTGATCTCGGCCGAGTGCTTGAGCAGACCGGCGATGAACGCGCGGCCCACCTTCGAGAGCTGGTACTCGGCGCCCGCCTCGTAGAAGGCGTTCCGGTCGCCCTCGAACAGCGAGAGGTGCGTGTGCATGGCCGAGCCGGGGTGCTCGGTGAAGGGCTTCGGCATGAACGAGGCGAAGACGCCCTGCTCGAGACCGACCTCCTTCATGACCATGCGGAACGTCATGATGTTGTCCGCGGTCGAGAGCGCGTCGGCGTAGCGGAGGTCGATCTCCTGCTGGCCGGGACCACCCTCGTGGTGGCTGTACTCGACCGAGATCCCCATCGACTCCAGCATCGTGATCGCGTGCCGCCGGAAGTCGTGGCCCGCGCCGTGGATGGTGTGGTCGAAGTAGCCGCCGTGATCGATCGGCGAGGGGCGCTCACCGGTCGCCGGGTGCTTGTCGAACAGGTAGAACTCGATCTCGGGGTGGGTGTAGAAGGTGAACCCCAGGTCGCTGGCCTTGGCGAGCGTCCGCTTCAGGACGTACCGCGGGTCGGCGAAGCTGGGCGTCCCGTCCGTCTGAAGGATGTCGCAGAACATGCGGGCGGTCCCGGGCGCCTCGGCGCGCCACGGCAGCACCTGGAAGGTGGCCGGGTCCGGCTTGGCGAGCATGTCGGACTCGTGGACGCGGGCGAAGCCCTCGATCGCCGAGCCGTCGAAGCCGATGCCCTCGGCGAAGGCCGCCTCGAGTTCCGCCGGGGCGATCGCCACCGACTTCAGGAAGCCGAGGACGTCCGTGAACCACAGTCGGACGAAGCGCAGGTCGCGCTCCTCAAGGGTGCGCAACACGAATTCGGTCTGCTTGTCCATACGCGCCATTCTCACGGATAACACCTGTCGGGGTGCAGCCTGACCGGCCGGTGTTTCGTCGCGGTTACAGACCGGCCTCACGGGAGTGGCACGCTGGGGGAAGTGACCATGGGCACGCAGACGACGCGCCGGACGCACCGGCACCGCTACCTGGCCGTGGGCGCGACGGCGGTGGTGGGCTTCGTCGCGCTCGGTCTCGCGCTGCCCGACAACACCCCGGACCCCCGGCTGATGCCCGACCCGGCGGACCGCACCCAGGCCCCGCTGACCGACCCGCTGCAGGCCACGGCCCCGTGGCGGGCGTTCCCGGTGGGCGCCGCCCAGCGGCCCCTGCTGGTCTTCGACCCGGTCACGATCCCGACCGCGCTGCGCTCGGACCCCGACCGGCTGCGCGGCCGTTGGGTCCTGCCGGACCGTCTGACGACCAGCCCGCCGCGCCTGGACGGGTTCGGCGTCACGTCCGCCGAGGAGGCGGTCGCGATGCTCCGCCGGGCCCTGGCCGGAGTGTTCCGCGACGAGCAGCTCCGGACGGCCGACCCGAGCGCCGAGCCGGTGACCGTCAGCGCGATCCGCCTGACGCGCCGGACGTTCGACACCGACCGGGGTCGCCGGACGCTCCCGGCCTGGGCGATCACCTTCGGACCGCGCATGGTCGCGCCCGCGATCGTGCTCGCGGTGACCGACGACGCCCTGTACCCGTCGCCGGTCCCCACCGACGCCGAGGGCGACGTCACCCTCAGCCCGGACGGGCGGCGGCTCACGTACTCGTTCCTCGGGGCGGCGTCCGGCCAGGGGAACTGCCGCGCCGACTACACCCCGGTGTTCCTCGAGACCGCGACCGCCGTGGCGATCGGGGCGGTCGAGCACCGCAAGGGACACAGCCGGCAGGCGAACTGCCGGATGTCGGCCTACCGCCGCTCGGTGTCGGTCACGCTCACGGCGCCGTTGCACAACCGCGTCGTCGTGACCTACGCCTACGGCGCCCCGCTGCCCGTCCGGCCGGACGGCACCTACCGCTGGTACCGCCCGGCGACGGGCACCGGCCGCTAGGGCGTGTTGATCAAGTGATCTGAGGGGAAGTTCGGCCAGGCTCGGGGTCATGGTCAGGCAAGAGATCTCGGATGAGGAATGGGCGGTGATCGCTCCGCTGCTGCCGGTCGCAGTCGGCCGTAGCCGGCCGTGGCTGGATCACCGCGCGGTGGTCGAGGGGATCGTGTGGCGGTTCCGCACGGGTGCTCCGTGGCGGGACGTTCCCGAGCGGTTCGGGCCGTGGAACACGATCTACAAGCGCTTTGACCGGTGGGCTCGCGATGGCACCTGGGATCGGCTGCTAGGACTCCGCTGAATAATCCGCGCGCCGGGCGTGCGGCGGGTCGGCCCGTCTCGAGATGATTTGTGGGTGCAGGGGCGAGCTGAACCGCAGCGGGATTTGTTGGACGTGGAGTCGGTGGCGGGGCATCTGCTCAAGCCGGGCAGTGTGTTCGCGTTCCTGGCTGAGCATCGGGGGCGGTTGTTCCCGGAGGCGATGTTCGCGGACTTGTTCCCCTCGGGTCGGGGCCGTCCGAGCCTGCCGGGCGAGGTAATGGCCACCGTGATCACGTTGCAGGCGTTGCACGGGCTCTCGGATGCCGAGACGGTGGAGGCGGTGACCTTCGATTTGCGGTGGAAGGCCGCGTGCGGGTTGGCGGTCACGGCGGGCGGGTTTCATCCGACGACGTTGACGGTGTGGCGGGCCCGGTTGCGGGCCAGTGAGCGTCCGGAGCGGATCTTCGACGCGGTCAAGACCGTGATCGCTCAGACCGGGGCGCTGGCCGGTAAGACGCGGCGGGCGCTGGACTCCACGGTGCTCGATGACGCGGTGGCCACCCAGGACACCGTCACCCAGCTGGTCGCCGCGATCCGCCGGGTGGGCCGGGAGGTCCCCGGCGCCGCGACGGTGATCGCCGAGCACTGCGCCGGGCACGATTACGCCGATCCGGGCAAGCCGGCGATCGCCTGGGACGACCAGGACGCGCGCGAGGCGCTGATCGGGGCACTGGTCGGTGACGCGCACCGCCTGCTCGGGTATCTGCCGCAGGTCGAGCACGGCCCGAAGGCCGCCGAAGCGCTGGCGCTGCTGGCCCTGGTCGCCGGGCAGGATGTCGAACCGGTCGAGGGCTCCGATGGCACCGACGGGCGGTGGCGGATCGCGCAGCGGGTCGCCCCGGACCGGGTGATCTCGACCGTGGATCCCGAGGCCCGCCACGCGCACAAGACTGTGACGCGTCGTCAGGACGGGTTCAAAGCGCACCTGGCCACCGAACCAGACACCGGCCTGATCACCGACTGCGCGCTGACCAAGGCCTGCGGTGCCGGGCCCGACGGGCAGCCGGTCAGCGAGGCCCGGGTCGGGCTGGACCTGCTCGCCGCCGAGAGCGAACCGGTGCGGGTGCTGGCCGATTCCGCCTACGGATCCGGGGGATTCCGCGCGCACCTGGCCGAACACGGGCACGTTGACCTGGTCAAACCCGCACCTTGTCGCGCCGCGATCCCAGGCGGGTTCAACGTCGATGACTTCACCGTCGACCACGCCGCCCGCACCGCGACCTGCCCAGCAGGAAACACCCGCACGATCAGCGCAGCAGGCAACGCCAAGTTCGGGGCGGCCTGCGGGCAGTGCCCGCTACGCGCGCGGTGCACCCGAAGCCGTAGCGGCAAGACCCTCAAGATCCGCGAGCACGACGCCCGCCAACGCGCCGCCCGGCAGGCAGCGAGGGAACCGGCCTGGCAGGCCGAATACCGCCGCCACCGCCCGATGGTCGAACGCTCGATCGCCTGGCTTACCGCCAGCGGCAACCGCAAGGTCCGCTACCGCGGCGTGGCCCGCAACGACCAATGGCTCCGCCACCGCGCCGCCGCACTCAACCTGCGCCGACTTCTCACCCTCGGCCTGACCCCAATGCCGCTGACTTAGCGAAGCGCTGATGGCCAGTCAGAACGGGAGATTGTGCAGTCGGCGCGGCGGCTGTTAATCGGGGCAATGGTTCGTTAACGTCCGGCGCCGTGACAGCTGAGCCGTCGGATCAGCCGAGGTTGACCGACTCGGTGGGCCTTGGGGTGTTGACCAGCCTCGTGCCGCGAGACCTTGTCGATGACGTGTTGGGGATGACGCGCAAGACCGAGCAACGCAACCGGTTGCTGCCCGCTCGGGTGGTCGTTTACTGGGTACTCGCGCTGACGCTGTTCTATGGCGACGCCTATGAAGAGGTGATGCGTAAGCTTGTCGGCGGGCTGCGATTCCTGCGTTCCTGGCGCTCGGACTGGACAGTTCCGACGACTGGGGCCATGGCGCGTGCCCGGGCCCGGCTGGGCGAGGAGCCGATGGCCGAGCTGTTCTCGCGTGTCGCGCAGCCCATCGCGGGACCGGGTTCGCCGCGGGCCTGGTATCGCGGTTTGCGCGTGATGGCCATCGACGGGGTTGTGCTCGACGTTCCCGACACTCCCAGCAACGCCGAG
>NZ_BAAAHE010000027.1:62051-65656 GCF_039525035.1 Sporichthya brevicatena | reverse complement strand
CCTGACCATGACCCCGAGCCTGGCCGAACTTCCCCTCAGATCACTTGATCAACACGCCCTAGTCCGGCCCGGATCGCACTTATCGCTGACGGAGCGTCAGGCCTGGTTCTCCGCGAGCCACTGGGCCATGATCGACCGGAACTTCTCCGCGGTGCGGCCGAGTGTGATGGCGTGGCCCGTCCCCTCGAGCTGGACGAACGAGAGCCGCGGTGCCTGTGGGTACGCGGTCTGGACCTGGAGCTCCGGGCCGGGCGGCGGGAACAACGCGTCCTGGGTGCCGAGGATCAGCAGTGTCGGGACCGTGATCGCCGGCGTCATCAGGTTCGTGGCGAGGTAGCCCTGGGTCGCGCTGAGCAGGTCGCCGCACGCGTCGCGGTTGCGCTTGCGCAGGACGATCTCGGCCACCGCGGGTTCGAGGTCGTAGAAGTGCGCCGCCGCGAACTCGGCGTCGGTGCGACCGAACGGTGCGTAGTTCGGTGCCCCGGAGTCACCGCGCGCGTGCTGAGGCGCCGTCAGGCAGTCCTGCCCGGAGGCGGAGAGGGTCTGCAGCGCCAGGGTCGAAGGGTAGTGCGTGTAGCCGATCACGGCCACGGCCTCGGCGCTGGCGAAGACCGCCTGGGTGATCTCGGCGATCAGGCCGCCGGCCGAGTGACCGGCGAGGATGACCCGGCCGAAGCGCGGCAGGACGTTCCCGGCGGCCTTGTAGTTGCCGGCGCGCAGGGCGTCGGCGATCTGGTCGGCGATGTCCGCCTGGGCCGGCAGGCAGGTCGCCAGGCCGTCGGGCAGGTCGTCGTGCGCCGGGTTGCCGAGGCGGTCGACGACGAGGGAGACGTGCCCCTGGGTCGCCTGCTTGAGGGCGTAGTCGTACTCCGGCACCTCGGTGAGGTGGAAGAAGAAGCTCGAGTAGCCGAGCCCGTGCAGGTACATCGTGACGGCCGGGCTGGAGGCCCGGATCAGGTCCCGCGGCCCGACCAGGTTGGCGTGGACCGTGTACGTCTGGCCGTCCGGCTCGTTCTGACAGGGGATGCCCGTGGTGTTCCGGTTGACCACGGTGAACCTGACCGGGATGTCGACGGCCGAGCCGACGACGGCGGGGCGGTTCGCGGCGGCGGTGGCGGGGGAGGATCCGAGGGCGGCGACGGCCGTGGCGGTCAGTGCTCCGGCGAGCGCGATCCGCAGCGTCGCCCCCCAGCGACGGGCCCGGGACGTGGGAATCGGCATAGGCAATTGGAGCCCATTTGTGTCGGTTCCGAAACACTGACACCCACGTTCGGGCGTGCCGGGCGTCTCCCGACGCGCCCACCTGCGGTGGGATTGTGACCGCAAACACGTCCGGAGGAGGGCCCATGGGTGGCGCGAACAGCCTCGTCGGCGTGGACGCGCTGGCCGCCGAGCTGGCGGGTCCGCGGCCGCCGCGCCTGCTGGACGTCCGCTGGCCGGTGCCGTGGCCGGCCGGCCACGTGACGGCGGGCCCGGGTCCCGCCGACCCGGCGGCGTACCGGGCGGGCCACCTGCCCGGCGCCGTGTTCGTCGACCTCGACGCGGACCTCGCCGCCCCGCCCGCGGGCGGCTCCCGGGGGCGGCACCCGCTCCCGGACGCCCACGCGTTCACCGCCGCGATGCGCCGCCTCGGCGTGGGTGCCGGGCCGGTCGTCGTCTACGACGACGGACCGGGTTTCGCCGCGGCCCGCGCCTGGTGGTGCCTGCGCTTCTTCGGGCACGAGGACGTTCGCGTCCTCGACGGCGGGATCGCGGCCTGGCGGGCCGCCGGCCGCTCCACCGAGACGGGCGAGGCGCCGCTCCCGCCGCCGGGCGACTTCACCGCGGACCCCGGCCACCTGCCGATGCTCGACGCCCGCGGTGCGGCCGCGCAGGCTCGGCTCGGCCTGCTGCTCGACGCCCGGGTCGCCGAGCGGTACCGGGGTGAGTCCGCCGCCGACCCGGTCCGGGGGCACATCCCCGGGGCCGTGAGCGCGCCGACCTTCGACAGCGTCGGCGCCGACGGCCAGTGGCATCCGCCGACGTTCCTGCGCACCCGGTTCGCGATCCTCGGTGCCGAGGGCGAGGAGGTCGGGGTGTACTGCGGCTCCGGTGTCACGGCGGCGCACGCGGCGCTCGCGATGACGGTCGCGGGGCTGCCGACGCCGGCGGTCTACGTCGGCTCGTGGAGCGAGTGGATCGCCGACGCCGCCCGGCCGGTCGCGATCGGATCCGCACGCGGATGAGCCCGGCCACCGACCGCGCCGCGGCGGAGGCGCTGGACGCCGCGGACCCGCTCGGCGAGTTCCGCGACCGGTTCGTCGAACCCGAGCCCGGCCTGATCTATCTCGACGGCAACTCCCTCGGCCGGCTCCCGCGCGCCACCGTCGACCGGCTGCGCCGCGTCGTCGAGCAGGAGTGGGCGGGCGGCCTGGTCCGGTCCTGGCACGACTGGATCGACCTGCCGACCCGGGTCGGCGACCTGATCGGCGAGCACCTCGTCGGGGCGCGTCCCGGGGAGGTCGTCGTCAGTGACTCGACGACCGTCAATCTCTACAAGCTCGCGCACGCCGCCTGTGCGGCGCGGCCGGGCCGCGACGTGATCGTCACCGACGACGACAACTTCCCCACCGACCGGTACACGCTCGCCGGCCTCGCGCAGGCGCGCGGGATGACCGTGCGGGTGGTGGCCTCGGACCCGGTCACCGGACCGGACCCGGCGGACCTGCTGGCGGCGCTCGACGACCGCGTCGCGGTGCTCTCGCTCTCCCACGTCGCCTATCGGTCGGGGGCGCTGCTCGACCTCCCGACGATCACGGCCGCCGCCCACGGGGTCGGCGCGCTGATGCTGTGGGACCTCTGCCACTCGGCGGGGTCGGTCCCGGTCGGGCTGGCCGACGCCGGCGTGGATCTCGCTGTCGGGTGCGGCTACAAGTACCTCAACGGCGGGCCGGGCGCGCCCGCGTTCCTCTACGTCCGCTCGGACCTGCAACCGACGCTCCGGCAGCCGATCTGGGGCTGGTTCGGTCAGCGCGACCAGTTCGCGATGGGGGAGCGCTACGACCCCGAGCCCGACGTCCGCCGCTTCCTCACCGGGACGCCGGCGGTGGTCGGCGTCGCGGCGCTCGAGGAGGGCGTCCGCGTGCTCGCCGAGGCCGGGCTGGAGCGCCTCCGGGCCAAGGGGATGGCGATGACGGAGCTGGCCCGCGCCCTCGCCGAGGAGTGGCTGCTCCCGCTCGGCTTCGAGCTCGCCAGCCCGGTCGACCCGGCCGCCCGCGGCTCGCACCTGACGCTGCGTCACCCGGAGGCGTTCGCGATCAGCCGTGCCCTGATCGCCGAGGCCGACGTGATCGGGGACTTCCGTACCCCCGACTGCCTCCGGCTCGGCCCGGCCCCGATCTCGACCCGCTTCACCGAGGTCTGGGACGCCCTCGACCGCCTGCGCTCCCTCGTCGCCGCCGGCCGCCACCGCATCCACGCCGAGACGTCCCCCGCCGACCGCCGCGTCACCTGACCTGCGGGATGACGTCCCGCAGGGGTGGGGTGTCGGCCCTGGTGCGGGCTGACATGGGTGTGCTGCGGGACGTCATCCCGCGGGGACGGGCGGAGCCCCGGCCCTCCGAGGA
>NZ_BAAAHE010000027.1:10186-62032 GCF_039525035.1 Sporichthya brevicatena | reverse complement strand
TCCGGTTTGCTGCTGAGTTGACGCCGAGGTGCCTACGGCGTGGCCGAGGGCGACGGGGAGGCGGTGGCGCCGTCCGTCGACTCGGTGCTCGCGGACTCGGTGCCCTCCGACTGTGTCGCGGAGTCGGCCGCGGAGTCGGTCGACTCCTCGGTCGACGACTCCGTGCCCTCGGTCGTGGCCGGGTCCGGCGTGGTCTGCGATCCCGGCGGCACGAACGTGGTGCCGTTCTTCTTAGCCTCGAAGTAGGCCTTGATGTACTCCTCGGCCGCCTTGGCGTCCTTGGTGCCCTCGCCGGGGTTCACGCCCGGGCGGACCATGGAGTAGATGAGCTCACCCGGCTGGGCGTCACCCGGCTGCATGGCCTCGAGCGCCGCGGCCGTGTACTTGCTGGACGCGTTCCAGAGGTAGAAGCCGTTGATGCCGGCGTCGGCCGCGGCCTTGATCTGGGCCTTGACCTCCGCGACGCCGTAACGCACACCGAGGGAGAAGTCCTGCAGCCACGGGACGATCGCGCAGTCCGTGCCGAGGACGAGGCGGTTGAACTCCATGACGGAGCGGTTGACGATGTCGTACGGCTGGCTGTTCGGCGAGGCGACGCTGTACTCGCCCGGGCCCCAGTGCGACGGGTAGACCATCGGCGCGATGAAGTCGAGGTGCTTCGCCATGCCGGGGATGTCCTGCGCGACCGAGACCGGCGTGAACGCCGAGATGCCGTAGACCGCGGCGCCGACGAAGGCGCCGGCCGCACGGACGCGGGGAGCCGCCTCGGCGACGAAGTCGACGATCGCGGTCATCGCGTCACGGTCGCCGATGCCCGGGTAGACCTGACCCGAGTTCTCCGGCTTGCGGATGTAGTCGAACATGATCTGGTCGAAGCCGAGCTTGGCGGCTTCCTCGGCCAGACTGATGTTGTAGTCCTTGACCTCGGAGTTGGCGAAGTTCGTGAACGACGCCCGGCCGTACTTGCCGGCGTCGTACGCGCCGCCCGAGGAGTTCTGGATGACCAGGTCCATCTTGCCGTTCTTGACGGCCCAGCCCGCGAGCTTCGGGTCGCGGAAGGCGACGATGCGGCCGGTGACGGTGCCCCCGAGGTCGTGGATCTGCTTCAGGGCGTCGGCGGCGTTGTAGCGGTCCGTCCCGGTGCCCGCGGCCTTCGCCAGCGGCACCTCGGACTGGTAGCCGACGATGCCGTCCTCGTCCTTGATGTCGAGCTGGACGTTGTCGATCTTCTTGTCCTTGAGCATCTGCAGGACGGGCTCCCGCAGGGTCGAGGACGACCACCCGAAGGCGGTGATGTGCACGGAGCGGACCGCCGGGTTGAAGACCGGGATGGACGCTGCCTGCTCGGTGACGTTGCCGGCCTCGTCGGTCGCCTTGAGGATCGCGCCGCGCGGCGGGGCCGCGAACTCCTTGGAGAACGAGCCGTCGTTGGCGAGGTCGAGCTGCTCGCCGTTGATCTCCGCGGTCTTGGCGCCCTCGACCTTGCCCTTGAGGGTGAAGGCCTGGTCCATCTTCACCGGCTCGTCCGGGATCTCGAACGTCACGACCGGCGCGACGGTGTCGATCTCGAAGGACTGCGTGGAGGTGGCGGTCCGGCCGGGGAGGCGGCCGTCCTTGGAGGCGGAGAAGGTGTGCTTGCCGTCGGCGAGGTCGGACGGGGCGCGGTAGACGATGTTGTCGCCCTCCTGCGTGCCCTGGACCTCCTGGCCGTCCAGCTTCAGGGTGACGTCGGACATCTTCGCGCCGTTGATGGTGAAGACGAGGTTCTTCGCGGCGTCAGCGTTCAGCATCCCGGTCTGGCTGGCGACCAGCTCGACCTTGGAGCCCGCACCGAGCGGCGAGGCAGCGGCCCCGACGACGAGCAGCAGGGCGGCGACACCACCGACGATGGCGACGTTGCGTCCGGTCTTGCGCTTCTTCGCCACGACCGGCCCTGCAGCCGGCACAGCCGCCGGAACCACCGGCGGCGGCACAGCCGGCGTGCCCTCTCCGCCGTCGCCGGATGCCCCCCACGGGGCGGGCGGCATGCCATCAGAGCCCGTCATATCCCCATCCACCTTTACCGAGTTGAAGCCGAAGCGGCGCGCTGATTTCCCCACCCTCGCCCGCACGGGTACGCCATGATCACCGTTAATGATCAGCGAACTGATCCTGGTCGCAAGATCACGCAGACCAAGAGTGGCAGTACCAAACGACTTTGGGGGGAAAATGCGCCCACGCGATGTAGTGGCGGCGGCTCTCGTTGCCGGATTGTTGCTTTCCGGTTGCAGCAGCGACGACGACGATCCGAACGTCGCCGAGAGCCCGGCCCCGACGGCGGGTGAGACCACCACGCCGACGCCCGACGCGACCCCGGAGCCGTCGGCCGTCGACCCGGCCTCGGTCAAGGCCAACGAGCTCGCCGCGATCCCGGTGATGATGTACCACCAGGTCAAGGCGGAGGTCTGCAGCGCCTGCGTTTACGACCAGACGCCGGCCGAGTTCAAGGCCGAGCTCGCGCGTATGCACAAGGCCGGATTCGTCCCGATCACCGTCGCGCAGATGGTGGCCGGGGAGATCGACGTCCCGGCCGGCAAGCACCCGGTGGTGCTCACCTTCGACGACTCGTCCGCGAGCCAGATTCAGATCGATGCCGACGGCAATCCGACCCCGGATTCCGCGGTCGGCGTTCTGGAGGCATTCGCGAAGGAAAATCCCGATTTCCGCGCGATGGGTTCTTTCTACGTGAACGACACCTCGTTCAACGACCCGAAGGCGCTGCCCTGGCTGGTCGAGCACGGCTACGAGGTCGGCGTCCACACGGTGACGCACGCGAACCTCAAGCAGAGCTCCGACACCACGGTGCAGAAGGAGATCGCGAACAACATCGCGGCCATCAAGGCGCAGGCGCCTGACGCGAAGGTGAACACCATCGCGCTGCCGTTCGGCATCTCGCCGAGCAACCCGCAGCTGCTCCGCTCGGGTGAGTTCGAGGGCAAGTCCTACACCCTCGACGCGGCCCTGCTGGTCGGGTCGAACCCGGCCAAGTCGGTCTTCGACGCGGACTTCGACCCGTACAAGATCGCGCGCATCCGCTCCGGCCCGAAGAACAAGCCGGTCGAGACCGACTCGACCTACTGGCTCGACCTGTTCGACCAGGGCAAGTGGGCCGCGTACACCTCCGACGGTGACCCGACCAAGATCTCGTTCCCGTCGACGTCGACGAAGAAGGTCGGCTCGAAGTGGGCCGACAAGGCGAACCCGTACGAGCCCGCGGGTGAGGGCAGCGGCTCCAGCTCGTCCCCGTCGCCCAGCGCGACCGCGAGCACGCCGCCGTCCTCCTCCCCGGAGGAGACCCCGGCAGCGACGCCCACGTCCACCTCGTGACGTCTGGCTGACGGACCGTCAGCAACTGCGCCGCTCACCTCGGCCCGATCCCCGTTCGCGGGGGTCGGGCCGAGGCCGTCTCCCGGTCCTCCCCGCCCCGTCCCCTCTGCTCTGCGGGATGACGTCCCGCAGCGCCCCCTGTCAGCCCGGGGGCGGGCTGACACCGGCACCGTGCGGGACGTCATCCCGCAGGGGTGGGGTGTCGGCCCGGGGGCGGGCTGACAGGGGCACCGTGCGGGACGTCATCCCGCAGGAGGAACGAGCGAGAGGGGCCCGCACCGGACGGTGCGGGGCCCTCTCGACGATCTGGCGACTCGTGGATCTGGGGACTCGACGATCTGAGGAGGACTACTCCTTGGGGCGGGTGCCGATCAGGATGTCGTCCCAGCTCGGGACCCGGGCGCGGCGACGGCCGCCGGAGCGGGTCGGGGTCGGGGCGGGGGCCTCGTCCGCGGACGCGTCGTGGGTCCCGGTGCGCCGGACGGGCATCGCCTCGGCCGGGGTCGGCGGCGGGTCCATCGGCAGCGTCGGGGTGTCGATGATCGACCGACGCGGGGCCGCCTCGACCGCGGGGGCCGGAGCCGGCGCGGGTTCCGGGGTCGGCTCCGGAGCGGCCTTGGCCGCCGGGGCGACCGGAGCGGCCGCCGGGAGCGGCGGGACCACGGGCGGAGCGGGCGGCGGGGGAGTGACCACCGTCGCCGGGCGCGGGGCCGGGGGCGGAGCGGGGGTCGGCTCGGGGCGGCGCGCTACGACGTCCGGCGGACGGCGGTTCAGCGTCGGGTCCGGGCGACGCATCGCCGTCGGGGCGACCTTCTCCTCGGCCTCGAGTTCGACGTCCTCGTCGTCCTCGACCTCGGCGACGGGTTCGGCGCTGCGCAGCGGGACCGGCGCCGCGATCCGGGGCCGGAACGGCTCGCGAGCGGGGTGCTCCTCGAGCTCGCCGGTGAGGAAGCGGGCCTGGTCGTTCTCCGCGACGACCGTGCGGGCGCGCGGGTCGAACAGGAACGTCGCCTGCTGCGTCAGCGCGTCGTGGTCGTAGCTGACCTGCACCAACCAGCGGCCGTCGTCGCGACGCCACGAGTCCCAGTTCAGGTCGGTCGGCGCGAGGCCGATGAGCTGCAGCTGGGTCGGCACCGACTCGGCGAGGGTGTTCGGGCGCAGCTCGGCCTGGCCGGGGCGGCGCACCGAGGCGCGCTGCGACATCTGTGCCATGTGCTCGCGCTCGGCGAGGACGGGTCCCTCGAACCGGCGCACGCGGTCGACGTGGACGCCGGCCGCGGCCGCGACCTGCTCCGCCGACTCGCCGGCCCGGATACGTGCCTGGATCTCGCGCGGTCGCAGCTGGCCGACGCCGGCGTCGAGCTGTGACAGGAGGGTCTTGTCACCGCGAATCGCGGCGCGCAGGCGCTCGTCGATGGGCACTACGAACTTCTCGCCGTCCGGCGAACGGAGCACCAGATGGGTGCCGCGTTCATTCGCCGCGACGAGACGGAGATCCTGCATGACCGAAGTCCTCCTGCTGCCGACGGCACCTGAGGTCGGTTACGAGTTTGTCCGTTCGAGCGGCCAAAGCCGTGGAGGCGCGCCCGTGAGTCAGGGCACTGTGCCGGGAACTACTCCGATCGGGTGAACGCCGGGCCCCCGACGCAGCCGTGGCGCCCCCGCGGCGGCCAGGGTGGCGGCGCTCAGGGCCGCCACCGTGGCGGCCCAGAACGCGTCCGCCGGCCCGACGTGCTCGGCCAGCCAGCCCGCCGCGGCGGATCCCGTCATCAGGCCGACGGACAGCCCGGTCGTCGCCCAGGCGAAGCCCTCGGTCAGCCGCGCGGGCGGGGCGAGGGACCGGACCAGCCCCATGCCGCTGATCAGCGTCGGAGAGATGGGGACCCCGGCCAGGACGATCAGCCCGGCCAGGACGCCCAGGGACGGCACGAACGGCATCGCGAGCGCCGAGGCGCCGATGCCGACCGCTCCGGCCAGGAACCCCTGCCACGGCGGCGCGTGCCGGCGGGCGGCGCCGAACACGACCCCGGCCACCAGGCTGCCCAGCGCGTAGAGCGCCAGGAGGCCGCCGGCGGCCCCGCGGGCGCCCGCGTCGCCGCGATCGGGCCGACGACGAAGATCACCTCGTCGACGACCGACTCGAAGGAGAAAGCGGTGTGGAGCCGGGCCGCGCCGGTCGGAGCCTGCGCCGGGTCGGACCCGCCGAGCAGTGTCGTCCACCGCGCCCGGACCAGACCGCCGATGCTCGGCATCGTCATCCCGGTGAGCAGGGACAGCGCGACCAGCACGGCTCCCGGCGCCTCGTTGGTCCCGGCGAGGATCAACGCGCCGAGCGCGACGGCCTGCGCGGCCGCCGCCGGACGCAGCACCGCGGCCTGTCCGTACCCGTCGACCAGGCGGGCCAGGCGGGGCCCCGCGACGACGAAACCCAGGTTCACCGCGCCGGCCGCGGCGCCGGCCAGCGCGTAGGAGCGGCCGGTCCCGGAGACCAGCAGAACGACCCCCAGGGTGAGCATCGAGATCGGCAGGCGGGCGAGGAAGCCGGCCAGGCTGAACCGCAGTGCCCCGGGTTGCGTGAGCACGTCGCGGTAGGGGGTCAGCACTTTGACAGGATGACCGACATGAGCGCCGGTCCTTTTGATGCCTTCCTGCTGGTGTCGTTCGGGGGACCCGAGGGCCCCGACGACGTCATGCCCTTCCTGCAGAACGTGACGCGCGGCAAGGACGTCCCGCCCGAGCGCCTCGCCGAGGTCGCGGAGCACTACCACCGCTTCGGCGGGGTCAGCCCGATCAACGGGCACTGCCGCGAGCTGCTGGGTGCCCTCGAGGCCGACTTCGCGGTCAACGGGATCGACCTGCCCATCTACTGGGGCAACCGCAACTGGAACCCGTCGCTGCGCGACGCGATCGCCCAGATGGCCGACGACGGCCGCCGCCGGGCGCTGGTCCTGCTGACCTCGGCGTACGCCTCGTACCCGGGCTGCCGGCAGTACCGCGAGGACATCTTCGCGGCGAAGGCCGGCATCCCGAAGGCGCCGAACTTCGCGCGCATCCGGCACTACTTCAACCACCCGGGCTTCGTGAAGCCGATGGTCGCCAACACCGTCGCTGCGCTCGAGCAGCTGCCGGCCGACCAGCGCGAGTCCGCGACGATCCTGTTCACCACGCACTCGATCCCGATGGCGATGGCGTACAGCGCGGGCCCCGAGGGCGGGCTCTACGTGCGGCAGCACGAGGACGTCGCGGCCGTGGTCGCCGCGGGCGTGCAGGAGGCGACCGGGATCGAGCGGCCCTACGAGCTCGTCTTCCAGTCGCGCTCCGGCCCGCCGCAGGTCCCGTGGCTGGAGCCGGACATCGGCGACCGCCTCACCGCCCTGTCCCAGGTCGGCACCACCGCGGTGGTCGTCGTCCCGATCGGGTTCATCTCCGACCACATGGAGGTCGTGTACGACCTCGACGTCGAGCTCAAGGAGCAGGCCGACAAGCTCGGGGTGGCGTTCGCCCGCGCCGGGACGGTCGGGGCGGCGCCGGAGTTCGTCGCCGCGATCCGTGAGCTCGTGCTCGAACGCGCCAACAGCGTCATGCCGGACCAGCGGCCGGCGCTCGGCGAGCTCGGCGCGTCCTACGACCTGTGCCCGCCGGGGTGCTGCCCGAACCCGAAGGGACCCCGGCCCGCGGTCGCGGGGCGGGACTGAGCGTGCCGGCATCGCCCACGGAGCTCCCCACACAGGAACTGCTCGAGGTCGCCCTACTGGTGGCCCGGGAGGCGGGCACCCTGCTCGCCTCCGGGCGTCCGAGCGGGCCGCTGCGGGTGACGTCGAAGTCGACGCCGACCGACGTGGTCACCGAGATGGACCACGCCGCGGAGGCGCTGATCACCGAGACCCTGGCCCGGCTGCGGCCGGCCGACGGGATGCTCGGTGAGGAGGGCACGGACCACCCCGGGACCTCCGGGGTGCGCTGGGTGGTCGACCCGCTCGACGGGACCGTCAACTACCTCTACGACCTGGGTGGCTGGGCGGTCAGCCTCGCCGCCGAGGTCGCGGGGGAGTCGGTGGTCGGGGTCGTGCACGTCCCGGCGGCGGGGGAGACGTTCGCCGCCGTCCGGGGTCAGGGCGCGACCTGCAACGGCCGGCCGCTGCGCGTGAACCCGGCCCCGCCGCTGGACCGCGCGCTCGTGGCCACCGGATTCGGCTACGACCCGCGGCGTCGGGCGCACCAGGCGGAGGTCCTGCGGCACGTGCTGCCCGCCGTCCGGGACATCCGCCGCCACGGCGCGTGCGCCGTCGACCTGTGCGCGCTCGCCGCCGGGCGGGTGGACGCCTACTTCGAGCGGGGCGTCAACCCGTGGGACTTCGCCGCGGGCGGGCTGATCGCGGCGGAGGCCGGCGCCCGCGTGGCGGGCCTCGCCGGCGAGGCACCCTCCTCGCGGTTCCTGCTGGCCGCACCGCCGGAATTATTCGACCCGCTGGAGGCGTTGTTGCTCGCCGCCGGAGCGGGTCACGAGACGGGCTTGACGGACCCCGTCGCCACCCCCGCCCTGCCTTAAGGCACAATTCCCGCCCCGGGCAGGCATACTGCGGTCCCGCCAATCAGCACGAGGAGACCCGGACCTACATGGCGACTGATTACGACGCCCCCCGCAAGACGGACGACGAGCTCGGCGAGGACAGCATCGAGGAGCTCAAGTCCCGGCGGGTGGACAAGGGCGCCAGCACGGTGGATGTCGACGAGGCCGACCTCGCCGAGTCCCTCGAACTGCCCGGCGCCGACCTCTCCGGTGAGGAGCTCAGCGTCCGCGTGCTCCCGCGGCAGGCCGACGAGTTCACCTGCTCGTCCTGCTTCCTGGTGCACCACCGCAGCCAGCTCGCGAGCGAGAAGAACGGCCAGTTCATCTGCCGCGACTGCGCCTGACGCACGCCGGGCGCACGTCTGGCGCACGTCAGGTTCACTGCGGGGCGCACCCTGGGAGCGCACTCAGAAACGGTGATCATGATGTGCGGCCATGACGTTCCTCTGCCGAGTTCGTCCGGCTTCCTACGCGCTCGCCGGGATCGTCACGGCGACCGCGGTCGCCACGGCCGGGCTCCCGGACTCCGCTGACGCCGTCGCCGCGGCGCCGGCCCCGGCGCCGGACCCGCTGTCCTCGCTGATCGGGAATCTGGCGCCCACGCCCGACCCGGCGCCCACGCCGCCCCGGGCGGCGGAGACGCCGCGGGTCTCCCACGAACCCGCCCTGCCGCTCGGCCGGGCGGGCCTGGCCGAGCGCCGCACGACCAAGACACTCGCGCCCGGCGTCACCCTGACCGTCATCCACCGCGGCACGGGGAAGGCCAAGCGCAAGCGCTGGGCCTCGACGTCCACGGGGCCGTGGGTGGTCAACGTTCTGACCATCGACCCGGACCGGGCCGACGGGCGCCTGCAGCGCACCTACGGCAGGACGCTCGCGGACCCGGACCGCACCACCGCCCTCGCGCGCCGGGCCAGCGCGCTCGTCGGGGTCAACGGTTCGTTCTTCTCCCTGCAGGCGGACAAGCGCTACCGCGGCCTGCCGCAGGGGCTGACGATCTCGGACGGCCGGGTGCTCTCGAAGCCGACCGGGACCTCGCAGGAGGTCACGCTCGCCCTCGACTCCGAGCAGAACGCGCTGCGCATCGGCCGCTTCGACTGGACCGGCAAGGTCCGCTCCCGCGCCGGAGCGGGCGTCCTGACCCTGAACCGGGTGAACAGCCCGCCGAACGTGCCGAAGGGCTGCGCCAAGCACGCGGCGGCGCGCAAGCAGCGGTGTGCGGACTCGGGTCAGCTCGCCGAGTTCACCCGCGACTTCGCCGGCCGCACGCCCACGGGACCGGGCGTCGAGGTCGTGCTCGACCGCGCGGGCTGTCCCGTGCGGATCCTCGGGCACCGCGGCGTCCGGCTCACGGGCGCACAGACGTCCCTGCAGGGCACCGGCGCGACCGCCCTGCGGCTGCGCCGCGTGGCGCGGGCCGGCTGTCTCGACGTCGAGCAGACCGTCGTCAACCGCCCGGACGGCCGGCGGCTGCCGCTGCGCGACGGCGTCTCCGCCGTGACCGGCCGGTACCGCCTGGTCCGCGACGGCCAGGCGATCCTGCACCGGCGCGACAGCAGCCTGTTCGGGCGCAACCCGCGCACGATCGCCGGCACCGACGCCGCGGGCCGCCTGATGTTCGTCACGATCGACGGCCGACAGCCCCGCAGCGTCGGGGCGACGCTGTGGGAGGCGGCGCGTGTGGCCCAGGCGCTCGGCATGCACCAGGCGCTCAACCTCGACGGCGGCGGCTCGACCACCATGGCCGTGCGCGGGAAGGTCGTGAACCGCCCCGTCGGTTCCGAGCGCGCCGTCGCCGACGCCCTGGTCTGGCTGGCGGCGAAGGACTGACCCGCGGCGGCCCGCGTCAGCTCGTGGTGAGGCCGGGCGGCAGCTGGCCGGTGGCCGCCCGCCACGACGAGGCGGCCTTGCGGGTGATGAGCAGGCGCACCGCGCCCGCGACCGCGCCGGTGAGCATCGCCCAGGCCAGGGCCTGCGCCCAGGTGGTGTCGGGGTTCTCGGGGTGCTCCGGGGGAGCGCCGCCGGTGGCGGCCTTCCAGACCCCGGCCACCGCCTTCCGGGTCACGAAGGTGGCGGCGACCGCGCCCCCCGTGGCGACCGCCTTCCAGGCCACGTTGTTGCTCTCTGCCACGCCGCACTCCGCTCTCGCTCGGCCGATCTCCCGGCTGCGCGGGCAAGCCTGCCAGAGGCGGGTAGTGTCGGGCACCGTGACCGCTGACCTGCAGGGAGCCCTGTCCGTGGGCGAGCGGGTCGACGTTCTCGTCCAGCGCCTCGACCCCGAGCTGCCCGTCCCCTCGTACGCCCACCCGGGCGACGCCGGGGCGGACATCTGCACGGCCGTCGACGTCGTGCTCGCCCCCGGCGAGCGTGCGAAGGTTCCCACCGGCCTGGCGATCGCGCTGCCGGCCGGGTACGCCGCGTTCGTGCACCCGCGGTCCGGGCTCGCCGCCCGGTTCGGCGTCGGCATCGTGAACGCGCCGGGGACGGTCGACGCGGGGTACCGCGGCGAGATTCAGGTCATTCTGGTCAATCACGACCCCGAGCAGCCGGTCGTGCTGCGCCGGGGCGACCGGATCGCCCAGTTGGTCATCCAGCGGGTCGAGCTCGCGCGGTTCCACGAGGTGGAGTCGCTGCCGGGTTCGGCCCGGGGCACCGGCGGGCACGGATCCACCGGCGGCTTTTCCGCGCGCGAGTCGACCGCGCGCGAGAATGGCCCCATCGACGAGGGGAACTGAACGTGGCTTTCCGACGCCGCAAGAAGGGCGAGCCCGAGGCGGGCGCCGAGCTGGACTCGTACACCGAGTCCGACGGGGCCGGCAGTGAGGCCGGTGCCGACGCTGGTGCCGACGCCGGTGCCGACGCCGAGCTCGAGGCCGACCCGGGTGAGGTCGACGAGGTGCTCGCCGCGCTGGGCGACACCTCCGCCGCGGACGCGGACCAGAGCCCGTCCTGGCCGGTGGGCACGATCCGCGAGCGGGACGGCGGTCCGTGGGACGCGGACAGCGCCCCCGAGGACAAGATCGAGCGCGTCGACCTCGGCGGGGTCCGCATCCCGATCCTCAACGGCATGGAGCTGCGGGCGGAGCTCGCGGAGGACCAGGTCGTCGCGGTGACGCTGATCATCGAGCGCAGCGCGCTGCAGATCCAGCCGTTCGCCGCCCCGCGCACCATGGGCATCTGGGACGAGGTCCGCGGGGAGATCGCCGAGGGGATCATCGCCTCGGGCGGCCGGTCCACCGAGGAGGAGGGCCGGTTCGGCACCGAGCTCGTCGCCGAGGTCGGCGTCGCCCTGCCCGACGGCTCGACCGGTCTGCAGACCGCGCGCTTCCTCGGCGTCGACGGGCCGCGCTGGTTCCTCCGCGCCGTGATCACCGGGGAGGCCGCCACCGACGCCTCGCTGCGGCGTCCGCTCGAGGACCTCCTCGCCGACGTGGTCGTCGTCCGCGGTCAGGACGCCATGGCCCCGCGCGACCCGATCCCGCTGCAGCTCCCGCAGGAGGTCGAGATCGGCGAGCACGGCGAGCAGTTCCTCGACGAGGACGACGACGAGGGCGACGAGGACGGCGCGCGCCGGACCGACGACCTCAAGCCGTTCGAGCGCGGGCCGGAGATCACCGAGGTCCGCTGATGACCACCGACGCGCCGGCCAAGGGCCTGCTCAAGCGCATGATCGGGCGGATCACGGCCCCGACCCACGAGGTCGAGGCGCGTGAACTGCAGGAGGACGTCGCCGACGCCGGCGGCACCCCGATCCAGCAGTGCTGCGAGCGGGAGATCATGACGATGTGCGGCACGCTGCGGACCGTCACGCTCCGCCCCCGCGCCGGCGTCCCCGCCCTGGAGGCGGAGCTCTACGACGGGTCGGGCACGGTCTCGCTGGTGTGGCTCGGCCGGCGGCAGATCGCCGGCGTCGAACCCGGCCGCGGCATGAAGGTGACCGGCCGGGTCGCGATGGTCGAGGGCCGTCCCGTGGTCTACAACCCCCGCTACGAGCTCCGGCCCGGCGTCGGGTGACCGATGAGCCGGTGACGGGGGAGCGTCCCCCGAACGTCGAGACCGTCGAGGAACTCGTCCGCAAGCAGCTCTCCACCGCCCTCGGCGGACCGCGCGGCGTGCTCGAGGCCGCGATCCCGACCGCGGCGTTCACGCTCGCCTACGTCGTCACCGACGAACTCAAGTTGTCGCTGGCGATCGCCGCCGGTCTGGCGGCGGCCGCGCTGGTCGTGCGGCTGATCCAGCGCAGCACCGTCCAGTTCGTGCTCAACGCCGCGTTCGGCATCGCGATCGGCGCGGCCTTCGCGCTGCGGGCCGACCGGGGCGGGGACGGCGACGACGGCGCGCTCGCGTACTTCCTGCCGGGGATCCTCTACAACACCGGCTACGCCGCGGTGCTGCTGCTGACGGTGCTGATCCGCTGGCCGCTGATCGGCTTCATGGTCGGCGCGGTCACCGGCGACCCGACCGGGTGGCGCTCCGACCCGGCGATGGTCAAGCTCTGCAGCCGTCTGACGCTGCTGCTGGCCGCGCCGTGCATCCTGCGCGTCCTCGTGCAGTACCCGCTCTACGAGGCGGGCGAGGTGGGCCTGCTGGGCACGGCGAAGGTCGTCATGGGCTGGCCGCTGCAGGTGGCCGCGCTGCTCGCCATGGCCGGCCTGCTCGCGAAGGGCCGCACGCCGCTGGTCGATCCGCCGCTGGTCGATCCGCCGGCCGGCACCTGACTCAGTCGTCGTGCGGGGACAGCAGGTTCTGCAGACGGCGCTCCTGGTCCGCGGAGGCGACGAACAGCAGCTCGTCGAGGGCCTCCAGCGGGTCGTCCCGGGAGGGGACGAGGACGCGGTTCTGCCGGATGATCGCGACCAGCGCGGTGTCGGTCGGCCACGGCACGTCGCCGACGCGGTTGCCGATCTGCGGTGAGTCCTCGGGGAGCGTCAGCTCGACGAGGTTGGCCTGGCCCTGCTTGAACGAGAACAGGCGGACCAGGTCGCCGACGGTCACGGCCTCCTCGACCAGCGCCGAGAGCAGACGCGGCGTCGACACCGCGACGTCGACGCCCCACGACTCGTTGAACAGCGACTCGTTGCCGGGGTGGTTCACGCGGGCCACGACGCGGGGCACCGCGAACTCGGTCTTGGCCAGCAGGGACACGACGAGGTTCACCTTGTCGTCACCGGTGGCGCAGATGACGACGTCGCACCGCTGCAGCTGGGCCTCCTGCAGCGAGGACATCTCGCAGGCGTCGGCCAGCAGCCACTCGGCGTCGGGCACGCGCTCGACCTTGATGGCGGACGGGCTCTTGTCGACGAGCAGGACCTCGTGGCCGTTGCCCAGCAGCTCACGGGCGATGGAGCGGCCGACGGCGCCGGCCCCGGCGATGGCGACGCGCATCAGTGCACCTCCGGCGCCGCACCGAACACGGCCTCCGCGGCGTCCGCCGAGTCGTCGCGGAGCAGCACGTGCACGAGGTCGCCCTCCTGCAGGACCGTCTCGGCGGTCGGGAGGAAGCCTTCGCCCAGACGGGTCAGGAAGGCGATGCGGGCGCCGGACGCCGCTTCCAGCTTGGTCAGGGGCAGCCCGATCCAGCCCGGGTGGACGCTGACCTGCGCGAGGGCCACGCAGCCGCTCGGATCGCGCCAGACGGGCTCCGAGCCGGGCGGCAGGAGTTTGCGCAGGATCTGGTCCGCGGTCCAGCTCACGGTCGCGACGGTCGGGATGCCGAGCCGCTCGTAGACCTCGGCGCGAGCCGGGTCGTAGATGCGGGCGACGACGTTCTCGACGCCGAACTGCTCGCGCGCCATGCGTGCGGAGATGATGTTGGAGTTGTCGCCGCTGGAGACCGCGGCGAAGCCGCCGGCCTGCTCGATGCCGGCCTCGAGCAGCGTCTCCTGGTCGAAGCCCACCCCGGTGACGCGACGACCGGAGAACCCGGTCCCGAGCCGGCGGAACGCGTCGGACTCCTGATCGACGACGGCCACGTCGTGGCCCTTCGCCTCCAGGGCGAGCGCGAGCGTCGACCCGACACGTCCGCAACCCATGATCACGATGTGCACGTGGCGAAGTCCTCCTCGGCCAGCCTCCTGGCGTCCCGCACGGACGCTACACGCCTGCACCACTAGTCTCGGCTCCGCCATGGCCCCTTCCTCCTCACCCTCCGAACGGCCGCGCCGACCAGACCGCCGGAGGAGCCGCCGGGGCGGTGACCGCTCCGGCAGCCGGGGCGCCGCGCGGCCGAGCCGCTCCGGGCCGGGGAGCCTGGCGGGGACCGAGTACGAGGTGGAGGTCGGGCCCGTCGCGCACGGCGGCTTCTGCGTCGCCCGCCACGAGGGGCGGGTCGTGTTCGTACGGCACGCGCTGCCCGGCGAGCGGGTGCGCGTGCGCGTCACCGAGGGGCGCCCGAGTGACCGTTTCCTGCGCGCGGACGCGGTGGAGGTGCTGACCGCCTCACCCGACCGCGTCGTCCCGCCCTGCCCGTACGCGGGCCCGGGGCGCTGCGGGGGTTGCGACTGGCAGCACGCGACGCCCGCGGCCCAGCGGGCGCTCAAGGGCGCCGTCCTGGCCGAGCAGCTGCGCCGCCTCGCCGGGCTGGACCTGGAGCCCGTCGTCGAGGCGGTCCCGGGAGCCGGCGACGGCTCGGGCTGGCGGACGCGCGTCCGGTTCGCGGTCGATCCGGCCGGGCGGGCCGGGTTCCGGCGCCACCGCTCGCACGACGTCGAGCCCGTCGACGCCTGCCTGATCGCGGCCCCGGCGGTGAACGCCTCCGGCGTGCTGACCGCCGCGTGGCCGCCGGGGGCGGAGGTCGCCGTGACGGTGCCGGCGGCGGGCACCGGGGACGTCGTGGTCTCGCCGGCGGCCGACCAGCGCGTGCTCGAGTCCGTCGACGGGAGGGAGTTCTCCGTCCCGGCCGACGGGTTCTGGCAGGTGCACCCGGCCGCGGCGAGCGTGCTGACGGCGGCGGTGGCCGAGGCGCTCGCGCCGCGCCCGGGCGAGACGATGCTCGACCTGTACGCCGGATCCGGCCTGTTCGCCGGGATGCTCGCCCCCGCTGTCGCGCCCGGGTCCGTCGTCGCCGTCGAGTCCGACGCGGCCGCCGTCGCCGCCGCGCGCGACAACCTCGCCGACGTCCCCGGGGCGCGGGTCGTCGAGGCCGGCGTGGACGCGGCGGTGCTCGCGGAGGTCGGCCCCGCGGACCTGGTCGTGCTCGACCCGCCGCGCACCGGCGCCGGCCGCGAGGTGGTCGACGGCGTCGCGGCGCTGGCGCCCCGGCGCATCGCCTACGTCGCGTGCGACCCCGCCGCGCTGGCCCGCGACCTCGCGTACTTCGCCGAGCGCGGGTACGTCCTCGCCGGGCTGCAGGCGTTCGACCTGTTCCCGCACACGCACCACCTCGAAGCGGTGGCGACGCTCGAACCGGCAGAGGCACAAGGCACCTGACGGAACCTCAGCATCAGGTGAGGTAGCGGACCTCGCGGTTCATGCCGTTCTCCATGTGGTAGTGGTTGTGACAGTGGAACAACCACGCACCGGCGTTGTCGGCGACGAAGTCGAACTCGACGACCCCGCCGCGGGGCGGGACGAGCACCGTGTCCTTGACCGGTCCGCGCCCCGAGGGTGTCGCCACCCAGAACGGGTGGCCGTGCAGGTGCATCGGGTGGGCGAGGTCGGCGGTGTTCGTGAGCCGGAAGCGGACCAGCTCGCCGGCGGCGACCTCGAGCGGGTCGGCGTCGGGGTAGCGCTGGCCGTTGATGCGGCTGTTCGAGGTCAGCGTCAGGTCGAAGGTCCGGTCGGGCCCGGTGTTCGGGCGGGTGCGCTCGCCGGCGTAGTGCAGTTCGTCGTAGGGGGCCTGACGCCCACTCAGTTCCGCGGGCCGCTCGTCGACCGACGGCGGGTCCGACGCCGCCGCGTCGGTGTAGCGCAGGACGGCCCGGGCGAAGCCCTTCTTCGCCTCCGGCAGAGCGGCCAGCTGCCAGACCCCGGGGTTGTCGGCGGTGACGACGACGTCGTACCGCTCGCCCATGCCCAGGCGCACGGCCTCGACCTCGACCGGCTCGATCGGCATGCCGTCGGTGTGCGTGATCGTCATGCGGTGCCCGGCGATCGCGACGACGAAGCCGGTGTCGGCCCCGATGTTCATCAGCCGGAGCCGCACGCGCTCCCCGGACCGCACCTCGAAGGTCTGCGGGTCCGCCGCGGGGCGACCGTTGATCAGGTACATCGGGTAGACCTTGCCGCCGAGGCGCTCGCCGGGGTTCGCCCCGGGCGGGGGCGGCGCGTCCTCCTCGGGCTCACCCGCGGCGTCGTCGGCGGTCGGTGAGGGGCTGGGGGAGCTGCTCGCGGACGAGCCCTTGTTGCCGCCGAACCCGCCGAGGAAGTCGAAGCCGCCGGCCGGGCCGCGGGGCGGGGCGGTCGCGTGCCCCGAGTGGACGCCCGGCTCGGTGACGCCGAGTCCGTCGCGCCAGTCGTCGATCATGACGACGTACTCGCGGTCGTAGGGCAGCGGCTCCTCGACGTCGGAGGTGACGATCAAGGGCCCGTACAGGCCGAGGTCGAGTTGGTGGCCGACGTGCGCGTGGTACATGAACGAGCCGGCGTCGGGGACCCGGAACTCGTACTCGAACAGCTCGCCCGGGCGGACCGCGTCCTGGGTGACGCCGGGGACGCCGTCCATCGCGTTGACGAGGTTGATCCCGTGCCAGTGGATCGTGGTCTCGTCCGAGAGGGCGTTGGTGAGGCGGGCACGCACGGTCTCCCCGCGCTTGAGCCGGACCTCCGGACCAGGCACGGAGCCGTTGTAGCCCCAAGTCGTCACGACCGTGCCGGCGAGGTCGATCTCGATCGGCGAGGCGGCCAGGGTGCCGGCCGCGTTGCCGGGCTGGAGCAGCCCGATCCCGGTGGGGCTCGGGTTCGCGGTCGGACCGGTGGTGGCCGGCGGCACCGGGATCAGGCCCGGCCGGTCGTCGTTCGCGCACCCGGCCAGCACGCCGAGACCGACGCCCCCGGCCACGCCGAGGAAGCGCCGGCGCGGCATCGGCCGTCCGGGTCCGGTCACCAGGTCTCCTTGGAGCGCGCGAACGGGGCCCGGCGGAAAGCCGGGCCCCGTCGTCAGAGCGAAATGTTACGTGCGTCAGCCGGAGGTCGAGGTCGGTTCCGGGGACGCGGTCTCCTCGTCGTCCGAGGCGGTCGAGGCCGAGGACGAACCCGAGCTCGACGACGAGCCGGAGGACGAGCCGGACGACGAGCCGGAGCTGGACTCGGAACCCGAGGAGGACTCGGCGTCGGAGGTCGCGTCGGCGCTCGGGCTGGCCGTCGCCTCGCTCGGGTCGACGACCTTGAGCTCCTCCATCATGCCCTTGGTGAAGTGGGGCGGGCCGTCACCGTTGAACTCGTGCTCGGCGTCCGAACCCTCGGAGATGAAGCACAGCACCGCGTAGCGGCCGGGAGTCAGCTCGAAGAAGTTCGTCGCCGTGGTGCCGGGAGCGGCGAGGACCACGCCCATCGGCTGGACCTTGCCCTCGACCTCGTCGTCGTCCATCTGGAGGAGCTGCTCGACGGACTCGGTGACGTCGTCGCCGATCCGCATGAGGACCATCTCGTGGAACTCCTCGCCCTCGTTGGTGAGGGTGAGGGCGGTCAGGCCGGCGGAGGTCTCGGCGGGGAGGCCCTCGAACTCGTAGTCGGCCGCGGTGGCCGCCAGCTTCGAGACCTCGCACCGCTCGGCCAGGAAGTCGTCGACGACCTTGTCGGCGGCGGCGAAGTCCGCGTCCATGAAGAACTCGGGGTTGCCGTCGGTGATCGCCTTGTCGAGGGCAGCGGCCTGCTTCTCGACGTCGGCCTTGACCTCGGGCTGCGCCGTGCGGACGTACTCGTCGTAGAGGCTCTTGTAGGTCGCGGAGATGCCCTGGCCGACGACCTGCGGGTCCGGGCTCGCAGACTCGGAGCCCTCGCCCTCCTCGGGCGGGCCGCCCTGGAGGAAGGCGGCGTCGATGGCCACCTTCGCCTTGCAGAAGTCGTCGATCGACGGGGCGGCCGACGGGGACGGAGAGTTGGGCTGGCTGGGGGACGCGATGGGGTCGTCGTCGTCCGCGCACCCGGCGAGGAACAGGGCCGAGGCGAGAGCGGCGGTGGCGGCGAGCAGACGCCGCTTCGGGGTGTACATGCGGGTTTCCTTCCGGGGGTCGTGGCCGGGCGCGCTGGTCGTGGGGCGTTCACGGCGCATTCCCAGGCAACGCAGACCTTAGGCCGATGCCCGCCAAGTCCGGGGCGAAACGGACCCATGAATTGGGAAGGATGAGGCGGGCGAGACGAATGTGACCGAACCGAAACAAACGTCGGCGGATCGGGAGGTCAGTCGGGGCGGGCGAGGGACAGGCCGAACCGCCCGGCGGCGTCGGTCCACCACCGGGTCAGGGCCAGGTCGGCGGCGTCGAGTTCGGCCGCGACGCCGGCGCGGCGGAACTTCGCGGAGATCTCGGTGCGCATCGATTCGCCCGCCCCGAAGGCGACCTCGAGGTCGAGGGCCGCGATGTGCACGCGCTGCGCCTCGCGGGTGCGCAGGCGCATCTCGATCCACTCGTTGCGGGCGTCCCAGACCGCGACGTGCTCGAACGCCTCGACGGCGAAGTCGGCCCCGAGCTCGCGGTTGATCACCCGGAGCACGTTGCGGTTGAACTCCGCGGTCACCCCGGCGGCGTCGTCGTAGGCCGGCACGAGGACGTCGGGGGACTTCACCAGGTCGGTGCCCAGCAGGAACGCGTCACCCGGGCGCATCCGGGCGCGGACGGCCGTGAGGAAGCGGCGCCGCTCGGGCGGGGCGAAGTTGCCGATGGTGCCACCGAGGAAGACGAACAGGCGCCGGTCACCGGAGTCGGGGAGCCGGTCGAGGTGGGAGTCGAAGTCGCCGACGACGGCGTTCACCTCGAGGTCCGGGTAGTCGCGGAGCAGCGCGCTCGCGGCGTCGGTCAGGGCGGCGGCGGAGACGTCGATCGCGACGTAGCGGCGCAGCGTCCCCGCCGTGTCGAGGGCGTCGAGCAGCAGCCGGGTCTTCTCCGACGACCCGGACCCGAGCTCGACGACCGTGGACGACTCGGCCGAGGCCGCGATCTCGGCGGCCTCGCGGGCGAGGATCTCCCGTTCGGCCCTCGTCGGGTAGTACTCGGGCAGCCGCGTGATCTGCTCGAACAGCTCGCTGCCGCGGGCGTCGTAGAACCACTTCGGCGGCAGGGTCTTCGGCGTCGCCGTCAGCCCGGTGCGGACGTCGGCCCGCAGCGCCTGCTCGGCGAAGTCCGGCGGCAGATGCTCGGTGAGCGTGAAGCGGTCCGACGTCTCGAGGATGGTCACAAGCTCTCCAGGGTCAGGTTCTCGGCGGTGGCGACGAGCAACGAGTTGTCGGGCACGTCCATCCAGCCCTCGGCGTCGTCGAACGGTTCGGAGGCGACGATCACCGCGGGCGCGACGTCGCCGTCGGGCGTCGGGACCCCGCCCTGGCGGTGGCACAGGGTGTCGCCGGCGGTGGTGGCGACGATCTGCTCGCCGTCGAGCAGCAGGAGGTTCGTCCGCGCCCCGGTGGCCTCATGGACCCGTCGCGTGACGGCGGCGACCGCCTTGCCCGCGTCCTCGCCCGCCTCGAGACGCTCGAGGAGCAACGCCCAGATCAACGTCGAGTCGGTGAGCGTCTGCTGCCGGGCCAGGGCGGCGAACGGAAGGTCGGCGGCGAGCGCCGCGGCGCTGTCCGGCCAACCGGGGATCGCTCCGTTGTGGCTGAACAGCCAACGCCCGGCGGTGAACGGCGCGGCCGCGCCCTCCTGCACGGGGTGGCCCGGGGTCGCCGACCGCACCGCGCCGAGGATCGCCCGCGACCGCGTCACCCGTGCCAGCCCGCGCACGTTCTCCTCGCCCCACAGCGGGACCGCGCGCCGGTAGCGAACCGGCTCGGCCTGCCCGTCGACGTACCACCCGAAGCCGAACCCGTCGGCGTTGAGCAGCCCGTGCTGTTGCCGCCGCGGGGCGTACGACTGCCGCTCCAACCCGAACGGGGCCGCGTACACGAGGTCGTGCAGCGACGCCGCCGGGCCGAGGTAGGCGAATTGACGGCACATCAGTTCTGCTCCGTTGCGTCGCGTGCTGTCCGGAAGCCGACGAAGATCTGACGCCGGATCGGGTAGTCCCAGTTGCGGAAGGTTCCGCGGCAGGCGACGGGGTCCACGGCCCAGGAGCCGCCGCGCAGCACCTTGTACTCGCTGCGGCCCCCGGGGGCTGGGAAGAACACCTCGGAGTACTCGCGGTAGGGGAACGCGCGGAAGCCGGGGTAGCCGGTGAAGTCGCTGCTCGTCCACTCCCAGACGTCACCGATCAGCTGGTGCACGCCGGCGGGGGAGGCGCCGTCGGGGTACGCACCGACCACGGCGGGGCCGAGGTGGCGGCCGCCGAGGTTCGCGCGTTCCGGCGTCGGGTCCTCGTCGCCCCATGGGTAGCGGCGCGACCGGCCGGTCCCCGGGTCGTGGCGTGCGGCCTTCTCCCATTCGGCCTCGGTGGGCAGCCGGCGTCCCGCCCACCGTGCGTAGGCGTCGGCCTCGTACCAGCAGACGTGCTGCACCGGTTCGTCCGGCACGATCTCGGCCTCGACCCCGAAGCGGCGGACCACCCAGCCCGATCCCTCGCGGCGCCAGAACTGCGGAGCGTCCCAGCCGGCGGAACGGATGTGCCCCCAGCCGGCCGGATGCCAGAGCCGCTCGTCGGAGTATCCGCCGGCGGCGACGAACTCGGCGTACGCGGCGTTGGTCACCGGCGTCGTGTCGAGGAAGAACGCGGGGACGTGCACGCGGTGCGCGGGCCGTTCGTTGTCCAGCGCCCAGGGCTCGAGGTCGGTGCCCATCTCGAACTCGCCGCCAGGGACGAGCACCTCGGCGGGCAGGGCGGCGCGCAGGTCGGCCGACCGGCGCGGAGCCGGCGGCGCGGTCAGGACCGCCTCGCCCTCCCGGAGCTGGTGCGTCGCGAACATCGTCTCGACGTGCTGCTGCTCGTGCTGCGCGACCATCCCGAAGACGAACCCGTCGCGGGTCAGGGGATCCGCGCCCTCCAGGGCCGCCGCCTCGAGGAGGTCGAGCACCCGGCCGCGCACCTCCCCGACGTAGCGACGCGACTCCGTCGGGTCGAGCAGGGGCAGTGCCGGCCGATCCCGCCGGGGGTGCCGGAACGCGTCGTAGAGCTCGTCGATCGTCTCGGGCAGGATCGCGTCGCGCTGCCCCACCTGCCGGAGCAGCCAGAGTTCCTCCTGGTTGCCGATGTGCGCGAGGTCCCACACCAGCGGCGACATCAGCACCGAGTGTTGCCGCGTCAGATCCCGGTCGTCGACGGCGTCGGTCAGCGCCCGGGTCCGCCTCCGCGCCCGTTCGAGATCGGCCGCGATCCGTTCCCGCAGCCCGTCGACCGCTCCGTTCCGTTCAAAAAGGGTGACACCCTTTTTTGACAGGGGGGTGGCTTCCCGTCGTGCGGCCGCGGTCACGGCGTCTCCTTCCCGGGGGACTTCCCGGCGGACCAGGCGTCGAGGGTGTCGTCGGCGGGGCAGCGGCCCCGCTCGACGTAGCGGTCGGCGAACGCGGCGAGGGCGGGGGCGAGCCCGGCGGCGTCGAGCCGGCCGAGCGCGCCGAGGGCGGCGGTGAAGCATCCCTTCGCGGCGACGGCGAGCTCGGGGTCGGCGAGGCCGTCCCGGCGGGCGCGCAGCAGCACCGCCGGGTCGGCCGGGACGGACTCCAGCACCTCCCGGGCGCGGTCGGCCGCGGTCGGGTCCGAGCAGAGCGCCCAGACCAGGGCGAGCGCGGCGCCGGCGTCGGCCTCGGTCCGCTGGGCGTCGAGGACGCGCAGCTCGAGGTGACCACGCGGCCGGACCGGCGGGAACAGCGTCGTCAGGTGGTACGCCAGGTCCGCCTCGGTCACCGGCCGCGGGCCACGACCCCGGAGCCAGTCGCGGAAGGTCAGGCCGGGCGGGGCGCTCCAGTCCGGGCCCTCGGTCCGGACGCAGAGCACCGGGGCCGCGAGGGCGTACTCGGTCCACGCCGTCCGTGCGTCGAGGCCGGGTACGGGCACGGGCCGGGTCCGGGCCGGGTCGAGCGCCGCCCACACCGCGGCGCGACCCGAGCGGGCGCCCCGCGCCGGTCCGGTCGGGACGGGGGAGTTGGCGAAGGCCGCGACGAGCACGGGCGTGAGGGCGTGGAGGAGGTCCCAGCGGGCGGACACGTCCGCGCCGACGTCGAGGTTGATCTGGACGGCGGCGGTCGAGCACATCATCGAGCGGCCGACGCCGCCCTGCCGGTCGAAGTACGCCTCCATCGCGGCGTACCGCGGCTGCCGGAGGACCCGGCGCGGCGGTCGGAGCGGGTCGAGACCGAGGCCGACGAGTTCGAGCCCCGCGGGCGCCAGGGCGGCGCGGAGGGCGGCGACGTCGGCGGTGATGCGACGCAGACCCTCGACGGGGTCCGGGAACGGGTCGCTGGAGAGTTCGAGCTGGCCGCCGGGTTCGACGGTGAGGCGGCCGGTTGTCAGAACCTCGCCGACGGAACGGGCGAGGTCGAGGTCGCCGGGGGAGAGGTGGCGGGCCGGGTCGGCACGGTGGCGCAGGAGCCATTCGAGTTCGATGCCGACCAGGCGCGGGGGCCCGGTCTTGAAGCACGTGCTCGCGACGTAGGTCTCGGCAGCGACCTCGGAGAAGCGTCCCGCGGCGATCCGCCGACCCAGGTGCTGGTCCACGTGGCGCCGCCTCCTCTTGCCCGCGTCTGGAGCAGGTGCGCGCGAACTGCCCGTCCGCACGTCCTCCGAACCCTAGGCACGGGGACCGACATTCCGGGTCGACAAATCTGACGATCAGCTGACGGTCGTCCGACCTTCTCCCGGTGTCCGGTGCGCTACGATGGTGTCTCGATATCAAGATACTTTGGATCGAGACAGAAGTAAGGCTTACCTCACAAACTCCGGCCCGCAGGGCGGACGGGAGGATGACGAGGTGTTCGGAGAGAGGGAGACGTCGTGAGCGCTTCGGTGGACAGCTTCGGCAGCCGCGGGACTTTGCAGGTCGGCAACAACAGCTACGAGATCTACCGGTTGAGTGCGGTCGAGGGTGCGGCGAACCTCCCGTTCAGCCTCAAGGTGCTGCTCGAGAATCTGCTGCGGACCGAGGACGGCGCGAACATCACCGCCGACCACATCCGCGCGCTCGGTGGCTGGGACCCCGCGGCCGAGCCGGACACGGAGATCCAGTTCACGCCCGCCCGCGTCGTGATGCAGGACTTCACCGGCGTCCCCTGCGTCGTCGACCTCGCGACGATGCGTGAGGCCGTGCGCGACCTCGGCGGCGACCCGAACAAGGTCAACCCGCTGGCGCCCGCCGAGCTCGTCATCGACCACTCGGTCATCGCCGACTTCTTCGGCACCGGCGACGCCTTCGCCCGCAACGTCGAGCTGGAGTACGAGCGCAACTTCGAGCGCTACCAGTTCCTCCGGTGGGGCCAGACCGCCTTCGACGAGTTCAAGGTCGTCCCGCCCGGCACCGGCATCGTCCACCAGGTCAACATCGAGCACCTGGCGCGCGTGGTGATGGTGCGCGACGGGAAGGCGTACCCCGACACCTGCGTCGGCACCGACTCGCACACGACGATGGTCAACGGCCTCGGCGTCCTGGCCTGGGGCGTCGGCGGCATCGAGGCCGAGTCCGCGCTGCTCGGTCAGCCGGTCTCGATGCTCATCCCGCGCGTCGTCGGCTTCAAGCTCTCCGGCGAGCTGCAGGACGGCGTCACCGCGACGGACCTCGTCCTGACGATCACCGAGATGCTGCGCGAGCACAAGGTCGTCGGGAAGTTCGTCGAGTTCTACGGCCCCGGCGTCTCCGCGGTGCCGCTCGCGAACCGCGCCACGATCGGCAACATGAGCCCGGAGTACGGCTCGACCGCCGCGATGTTCCCGATCGACGCCGAAACCCTGCGCTACCTCGAGCTGACGGGCCGTCCGGCGGAGCAGATCGCGCTCGTCGAGGCGTACTGCAAGGAGCAGGGCCTCTGGCACGACCCGGCCGCGGAGCCGCGCTTCTCCGAGCACATCGAGCTCGACCTCTCGACGGTCGTCGCCTCGATCGCCGGCCCGAAGCGTCCGCAGGACCGCATCGCGCTGACCGACGCTCAGGCCGCGTTCCGCAGCAGCCTGCGCGACTACGTCGACCACACCGAGTTCGACGCGACCAGCGAGGTCGACCAGGCCTCCGCCGCCTCGTTCCCGGCCAGCGACCCGGCCACCCCGGCCCCGGGTGACGAGCACGCCGACGACACCAACGGCGCCCCGCGCGTCCCGGTCGGCGCCGGCTCCGGCCGCCCGTCGAAGCCTACGACCGTCACGCTCGCCGACGGCTCCACCTTCGAGATCGACCACGGCGTCGTCACGATCGCCGCGATCACGTCCTGCACCAACACCTCGAACCCGTCGGTCATGGTCGGCGCGGCGCTCGTCGCGAAGAAGGCCGTCGAGCGCGGCCTGACCCGCAAGCCGTGGGTGAAGACGACGCTGGCCCCGGGCTCGCAGGTCGTCTCGGACTACTACGACCGCGCGGGTCTGACGCCGTACCTCGACAAGGTCGGCTTCAACCTCGTCGGCTACGGCTGCACGACCTGCATCGGCAACTCCGGGCCGCTGCTGCCGGAGATCAGCAAGGCGATCAACGACGCCGACCTCGCCGTCACCGCGGTGCTCTCCGGCAACCGCAACTTCGAGGGCCGGATCAACCCCGACGTGAAGATGAACTACCTCGCGTCGCCGCCGCTCGTCGTCGCCTACGCGATCGCCGGGACGATGGACATCGACATCCTGAACGACCCGCTGGCGACCGACCCCGAGGGCAAGCCGGTCTACCTGCGCGACATCTGGCCGTCGACGGCCGAGGTCGAGGAGGTCCTCGCCGGCGCCGTCACGCAGGACATGTTCCTCAAGGACTACGCGGACGTCTTCGCCGGCGACCAGCGCTGGCAGTCGCTGCCGACGCCGACCGGCTCGACCTTCGAGTGGGACGCGAACTCCACCTACGTGCGCAAGCCCCCGTACTTCGACGGCATGGCGATGGAGCCGTCGCCGGTCAGCGACATCACCGGTGCGCGGGTGCTCGCCAAGCTCGGCGACTCGGTCACGACCGACCACATCTCGCCGGCCGGCTCGATCAAGGCCGACTCGCCCGCGGGGAAGTACCTGACCGAGAACGGGGTCGCCCGGCCCGACTTCAACTCCTACGGCTCGCGCCGCGGGAACCACGAGGTCATGATCCGCGGCACGTTCGCCAACATCCGGCTGCGCAACCAGTTGGTGCCGGGTGTCGAGGGTGGTTTCACCCGCGACTTCACCGCCGGCGGCGAGCAGAGCACGATCTACGACGCCTCGGTGAACTACCAGGCCGCCGACATCCCGCTGGTGATCCTGGCCGGCAAGGAGTACGGCTCCGGGTCCTCCCGGGACTGGGCGGCCAAGGGCACCGCGCTCCTGGGCGTGAAGGCTGTCATCGCCGAGTCCTACGAGCGCATCCACCGCTCGAACCTGATCGGCATGGGCGTGCTGCCGCTGCAGTTCCCGGAGGGCCAGACGGCCGACTCGCTGGGCCTGACCGGCGAGGAGACGTTCGACATCGTCGGCGTGGACACCCTCAACGCCGGGGAGATCCCCTCGGAGGTGACGGTGCGGGCCGGCGGCGTCGAGTTCGCCGCCAAGGTCCGGATCGACACCCCGGGTGAGGCGGACTACTACCGCCACGGCGGGATCATGCAGTACGTGCTCCGCAAGCTCATTTGATTCGTCGCGTCCGGCCAACTGCGGCCATGAGTCACAATTGGCCGGACGCACGCGAACGTCTGGAGGACTGGGTGGGGTTGCTCGAGGAGATCTCGGGGCCGGCTGACGTCAAACGTCTGCGGCCCGCCGAGCTCGAGACGCTCGCCGCGGAGATCCGGAACTTCCTGGTCGAGGCCGTCTCGCGCACCGGGGGACACCTCGGGCCGAACCTGGGCGCGGTCGAGCTCTCGATCGCCCTGCACCGGGTCTTCGACTCCCCGCGGGACCGGATCGTGTGGGACACCGGTCACCAGGCCTACGTGCACAAGATCCTCACCGGCCGGGCGGCGGACTTCACGACGCTGCGCCAGAAGGGCGGCCTGTCGGGCTACCCGTGCCGGGCGGAGTCCGAGCACGACGTCATCGAGAACTCCCACGCCTCGACCGCCCTGTCCTACGCGGACGGGCTGGCCAAGGCCTACGCGCTGCAGGGGGACACCTCCCGCGCGGTCGTCGCGGTCGTCGGTGACGGGGCCCTGACCGGCGGTATGGCCTGGGAGGCGCTGAACAACATCGCCGCCGCCCCGGACCGGCCGGTCGTCATCGTCGTCAACGACAACGAGCGTTCCTACGCGCCGACGATCGGCGGGCTCGCCAACCACCTCTCGGCGCTGCGCACCAAGCCGAACTACGAGCGGTTCCTGCGCTGGAGCGGTACCCGCGTGCAGCAGACCCCCGTGGTCGGGCGCACGGCCTTCCACGCCCTGCACGGGCTCAAGAAGGGCCTCAAGGACTGGCTGGCCCCGCAGGGGATGTTCGAGGACCTCGGGCTCAAGTACGTCGGCCCGATCGACGGTCACGACATCGGAGCGCTCGAGGCCGCGCTGATGCGGGCGCGCAACTTCGGCGGGCCGGTCATCGTCCACGCGATCACCCGCAAGGGCGCCGGCTACGCCCACGCCGAGAACGACCTCGCCGACCACTTCCACGGCATCGGCGTTCACGACCCGCTGACCGGCCGCCCGCTGACCGCCAAGAGCGGCACGTCGTGGACCTCGGTCTTCGCCGACGAGATGGTCGCCGTCGCCGACGAGCGGCCCGACGTCGTCGCGATCACCGCGGCGATGCTGATCCCCGTCGGCCTGCACCACTTCGCCGACAAGCACCCGAACCGGGTCTTCGACGTCGGCATCGCCGAGCAGCACGCCGTGACCTCTGCGGCCGGGCTCGCGATGGGCGGCCTGCACCCGGTCGTCGCGGTCTACTCGACCTTCCTCAACCGCGCGTTCGACCAGGTCCTGATGGACGTGGCGCTGCACGGCTGCGGCGTGACGTTCGTCCTCGACCGCGCCGGGGTCACCGGCGAGGACGGCGCCTCCCACCACGGCATGTGGGACCTCGCGATGCTGCAGCCGGTCCCCGGCCTGCGCCTCGCGGCCCCGCGCGACGCCGCCCAGTTGCGCGCGCAGCTGCGCGAGGCCCTCGACGTGGACGACGCCCCCACCGTGGTCCGCTTCCCGAAGGGGACGGCCCCGGACGAGGTGCCGGCGATCGACCGCGTCGGCGGCGTCGACGTCCTGCACCGCGCGGGGGAGCCGGACGTGCTGCTCGTCTCGGTCGGTGCGATGGCGGCGACCTGTCTCGACGTCGCGCAGCGCCTCGGCGACCAGGGCGTCGGCGTGACCGTCGTCGACCCGCGCTGGGTCAAGCCGGTCGACCCGGCCCTCGTGGAGCTCGCCGCCGGCTACCGCCTGGTGGTGACGGTCGAGGACTCCGGCCGCGTCGGTGGTGTCGGTGCGTCGATCGCGCAGGCGCTGCGGGACGCCCGGGTGCGGACCCCGGTCCGTGACTTCGGTATCCCGCTGCAGTTCCTGCCCCACGGGACGCGGGCCGAGGTCCTGTCCGAGATCGGGCTGACGCCGCAGGAGATCTCGCGCGAGGTCGTCGAGATCGTCGCGGGCCTGCAGGACGTACCCGAGTCCGCCGACCGTCCCGCCCCACGTGCCTGAGGCTCTTTCCGAGCCTGTTCCGGCCGACGGGCCGACGGGCGCTCCCGAGCCCGCGCTGATCGAGCGCACGTCGCGCGAACGCACGTCCGTCGACCTGCTCGTCCTCGGTGCCGGCACCGCGGGACTGGCCGCGGCCGTCCGGGCCGCGCGCCGGGGGCGGAGCGTCCTGGTCCTCGACCACGCCGAGCACGTCGGGGGCCTCGCCGCCAGCTTCGACCTCGCCGGGATGCCGGTCGACTACGGCAGCCACCGGCTGCCCGCGCGGCTCGCGCCGGACGTCCTGGCCGACCTGGAGGAGTTGCTCGGGCCGGACCTGCAGACCCGCCGGCGCAGCGCCCGGGTGCGCGTGGCCGACCGCTGGGTACCGCTGGAACGGCCCGCGTCAGACCTGCGGCGGCTGCTGCCCCACCCACTGTTCACCGCGATGATCTGGGACGCGACCCGCACCGCCCTGCACCGCAGCGGTGGGGACGACTACGCCGACGCGATGCGCGCGCGGGTCGGGCGGCGGATCTACGAGGCGGTCCACGAGCCGTACGCCCGCAAGATCTGGAACCAACCCGGCTCCCGGCTCGACGCCGAGGCGACCGGCCGGATCGTCGGCGCCGACATCACCTGGCGGGCGGGTCGCAAGTACCGCGCGGCGGGGTCGGAGTACCGCTACCCGCGTCGTGGGTTCGGTCAGATCGCGTCTGCGCTCGCCGACGCCGCGGTCGACGCCGGGGCGGAGATCCGGCTCGGGACGGAGATCGACGCCGTCGAGCCGGCGTTCGGCTCGGTGACCGTGCGTACCTTGGAGGGCGCAAGTCTGACAGGCCGTCACGCATTTTCGACGTTGCCTCTGCCGCGTCTGGCGCGGTCGACGCGGCCCGGTCCGCCGCTGGGTGCGATCGAGACCGCGACCCGGCTGCGGTTCCGCGGGATGGTGCTCGTCTTCCTCGTGCACGAGGGCGGCCGGTGGACCGCGCACGACTGCCACCACATCCCCGGCGACGACACCCCGGTGCTGCGGATCTCCGAACCGGCTAACTATCGCGACAACGCCGACGACCCCGTCGGCCACACGGTCCTGTGTGCGGAGCTGCCCTGCGCCGTCGGCGACGAGATCTGGACCGCGGGCGAGGCTGACCTCGCCGACCTCGTGGTGGCGGCGGCGGCGCGCACCGACCTGCCGGAGATCCGGGTCGTGCAGGTCCAGGTGCACCGTTCGGCGATGTACTACCCGACCTACACGCTCGGATACGACCGCGACCTCCACGGCCTGGACTCCTGGCTGCGCGGGATCCCGTCCGTGACCTCGTTCGGCCGGTTCGGGCTGTTCTTCCACGACAACACCCACCACGCCCTGCTCCTGGCCCGGGAGGCGGTCAACGCCCTCCGGCCCGACGGCGCGTTCGACCACCTCCAGTGGGAACGCGGCCGCGAACGCGTCGAGGCGCTGCTCGACTGAGGTTGCGGCCTCAGGAGGCGTCGGGCTCCGCGGCGGGTTCGGCGGCGGCCTTGGCGGCGTCCTCGAGGCCGGTCACGATCACCCCGGCGGTGAGGGCGATCTGCCACGGTCGGGCGCCGTAGCCCTCGAGGGCGGCGGTGATGACCTCGAGCGTCGGGTTCTCTGGCGGCGACCACGCGATGCGCCGCACGTAGTCCGGGGCGAGGAGGTTCTCCGTCGGGAGCTTGTTGGCCTCGGCGACGGCCCCGAGGGCGGCGCGCAGGGCCGCCAGGCGGGCGGCGGCCGCCGGGTCGCGCTCGGCCCAGCTGCGGGGCGGCGGGGGACCGGTGGACGGCAGATGGGCCGGCGGGAGCTGGTCGTCCGGGAGCGCCCGGGCGGCCTCGATCGCGGCGAACCAGGTCCCGGCCGCACGGCGGGTCGAGCGGCCGCCGAACACCGGCATGGCGGCGAGCTGCTCCACCGACGTCGGCATGGCCAGGGCGGCCTCGACGATCGCGCTGTCCGGGAGGATCCGGCCCGGGGCGATGTCGCGGGTGGCGGCCATGCGGTCGCGGGTCTCCCAGAGCGAGCGGACGACGGCGAGCTGGCGGGCGCGGCGCACCCGGTGCAGCCCGGAGACGCGGCGCCAGGGGTCCACCCGGGGCCCGGGGAGGGGGTTCGCGACGATCGCGGAGAACTCCTGGTGGGCCCACTCGAGCTTGCCGTCGGCCCGGAGCTGGGCCTCGAGGGCGTCGCGGAGGTCGACGAGGACCTCGACGTCGAGGGCGGCGTAGCGCAGCCAGGGCTCCGGCAGCGGCCGCACGGACCAGTCGACGGCCGAGTGGCCCTTCTCCAGGCTGAGGCCGAGGACGACCTCGACCATGCTCCCGAGCCCGACCCGGGGGTAGCCCAGCAGACGCCCGGCGAGCTCGGTGTCGAAGATCCGCTCCGGGCGGAGCCCGACCTCGGCCAGGCACGGAATGTCCTGGCTGGCGGCGTGCAGGACCCATTCGAGCCCGCTCACGGCCGCAATGATCGGGGTGAGGTCCGGGCAGGCGATGGGGTCGATGAGGAGGATCCCCGAGCCGCGGCGCTGCATCTGGATCAGGTACGCCCGCTGACCGTAGCGGTAGCCGGACGCGCGCTCGGCGTCGACGGCCACGGGCCCGCTGCCGGCCGCCAGCGCAGCGGCTCCTGCGGCCAGGCTCTCGGCGGTCTCGATGACCGGCGGAACTCCGTCGGCCGGTTCGAGCAGGGGGACCGGTCCGTCGCCGTCGCGTGCGTCGTCGGCGGGGCTGGTCACGGGCCTTACGTTACGGCGTCGCGCCGTGCGCGCGCCGTCAGCCTGCAGCTTTGTCGTGTCGTCCGAACCGCAAACGGTCCGGCCCCCCTGGTCGTGCGTGTGGTGCCGCTCGATCCGCGCCGCCCGGGTGCGGGTCGTCAGTCGATCGCGCGGGCCCGGATGGCCGTGGCGACCATGCCGGCGCGGTCGCCCGTCCCGAGCTTGCGGGCGATGCGGGCGAGGTGGCTCTTCACCGTGAGCGCGGACAGGCCCATGGCCTCGCCGATGTCGCGGTTCGAGCGGCCCTCGGCGACGTGCCGGAGCACCTCGACCTCACGCGCGGACAGGCCCAGGCGCGTCGCGGCGCGAGCGGCGTCGGAGTCCGGCCCCCCGCCGGTGACGCGACCCGCGAGCACGCAGCTGCGCACGCGGGCGGCGAGCGCGGCCCGGGCGGCGCGGGCGCCGTCGGCCAGGGGTACGACCGCGCAACCCGCCCAGCCGGCCCGCTGGAGCTCGGCGAGGAGCAGGATGCCCGAACCGTCCGGCAGGGCCGCCTCGGCGAGGCAGACGTCCCGCGGACCGGCCGTCCGGGCCCAGGCGCGGGCCTGCAGGACCGTCCCGGCCTCGGTCACGTCCTTGGCGCCCAGGGCGCGCAGACGGCGTACGGCAAGGGCACGGCGGTACGGATCGGCGCCCACCACCATCGCGGTGAACCACCCGGTGCGTTCGGCACCGAGCGGCAGGTCGTCCGGAGCGAAACGCGGCTCGCGCAGTTCGCGCGACTCGCGGACCAGCGGGGACGGCACCCGTGGCGGGGGCGGAACCGTGCGGTTCGGTCGCGTCAGGACGGAATTCGCCGCCCGAGGCGCGGATTCGAGGAGCGTCACGGAACCTCCCGGTGTTGTGGCCTTTAAGAGCCCATCGGCCGTTCCGGGAGATTCCTTGAATGCTTCTTTACCGAACTTTACGTTTGAGACGTCACAGAGACGGGAGTGACAGGAGGTATCAGCGTCCCCTGCGTCCGCTTGCGCCCCGTTTTACCCCAGCTCTCCGCGGCGCGCCAGAGGTGCCCGGCATCTGGACGACACCGGGGGGAGTGGGGGGCAGCCCGCACGCGGTGCAGAGCACCTCGATCCAGGCCTCGACGTGAGCCGCCAGGTCGCCCTCCAGGGGGCTCCAGGACGCACGAATCTCCAGCTCACCGCCGGGTTCGGCGTCATCCTCGGCCAGTTCGCCGAAGGGGTGCGACTGCACCCGGGTGACGGTGCCGCCGGCCGCCACCAGGGGCAGCCCGTGGGCGCCCAGCGTCTCCGCCAACCACCCCCACGCGACCTCGGGGAGCAGGGGGTCGGTGATGAACTCCGCCTCCAGCGTCGTGCGGAGGTAGGTGACCAGCCGCAGCCGCCCCTCCCAGGCCTCCGGACCCGCGGGATCGCAAAGGAGGATTAAACGACCGGAAGCGACATCCTCGCCCGCGATCGTCACGGTGGCCATCACGGCGGCGGCGTACGGCGCCAGCTGCTGCGGAGCCGGGCACTCGACCAGCTGGACCTCGGGGCGCACCTTCGCGGCCTGGATGCCGTTCAGTGCCTCGAGGAAGTCCGGGGGCAGATCCATCAGCCGGGTCGGCGGGGGGCCGTCCTTCTGGAGTCGCGTCACTCGGGCCTCCTAGCCGTCCACCCCGAGCGAATTCGCTCGGGCCGTGCCGTTCCGGCGGTGCTCGCGCACCCGTCGACGCACGGTGACACGACGGTCCTACCCAACCGTGGATCGAACGCGGCGTGTCGCATGGGACGATCGGCCCCATGTCGCTGGCGTCCTCCGAGTCTGGTCCAGTTGCCGCCGATCCGCGAGGCTCGGCGTTCGTCCGGGCCTGCCGTCAGGAGCCGGTCCCGCACACGCCCGTGTGGTTCATGCGGCAGGCGGGGCGGTCCCTGCCCGAGTACCGCAAGGTGCGCGAGGGCATCGGGATGCTGGAGTCCTGCACCCGCCCCGAGCTGATCACCGAGATCACGATGCAGCCGGTCCGCCGCTACGGCGTCGACGCGGCGATCTTCTTCTCGGACATCGTCGTGCCGCTCAAGGCCGTCGGCGTCGACCTCGACATCGTCGCGGGCGTCGGGCCGGTCGTCGCGCAGCCGTTCGCGGACTGGGCGGACCTCGACCGCCTGCCGGTCCTGGACCCGGCCCAGGTGTCCTACGTGGACGAGGCGGTCCGGCTCCTGGTCGCCGAGCTCGGCGCGACCCCGCTGATCGGGTTCGCCGGGGCGCCGTTCACGCTCGCGTCCTACCTCGTGGAGGGCGGGCCGTCGAAGAACCACGAGAAGACCAAGGCGATGATGCTCGGCCGCCCGGACCTCTGGGCCGCCCTGCTCGACCGCCTGGCCGACATCACGGCCGTGTTCCTGCGCGTCCAGGCGGGCGCCGGGGCCTCGGCGCTGCAGCTGTTCGACTCCTGGGCCGGTGCTCTCGCCCCGGTCGACTACGTCCGCTCGGTGATGCCGGCGAGCGCCAAGGTCTTTGCCGCGGTCGAGGACCTCGGGGTGCCGCGCATCCACTTCGGCGTCGGGACCGGCGAGTTGCTGGGCCTGATGGGGGAGGCCGGGGCCGACGTCGTGGGCGTCGACTGGCGCGTCCCGCTCGACGAGGCCGCCCGCCGCGTCGGCCCGGGCAAGGCCCTGCAGGGCAACCTCGACCCCGCCGTCCTGTTCGCGGGCACCGACGCCGTCGACGCCGGGGTGGACGCCGTCCTCGCCGCCGCCGCCGACCTCCCGGGCCACGTGTTCAACCTCGGCCACGGCGTCCTCCCCGACACCGATCCCGACGTCCTCGCCCGCGTCGTCGACCGCGTCCACGCCCGCACCGCCCGCTGACCCCGCCCGGCGAGAACCTGCGGGATGACGTCCCGCACGGGTGGGGTGTCGGCCCTCCTGCGGGCTGACAGGGGCCCTGCCCGGGACGTCATCCCGCAGAACGGGCCGGCTAGAACTCGCGGACGAAGATGTCGTCGCGGCCGTTGGTGTCGCCGCGGACGAGGTTGGACGCGCGGGAGCCGAAGGCGACGATGCGGCCGTTCGCGCTCATCGCGGGGAACGAGGTGCTCTCGGCGTTCGCGGGGCGGCCGGTGGGGCTCGAGGTGACGCGGACGAGCGCGCCGGTGGTCAGGTCGGCCCGGTAGATGTGGAAGTCCGCGCCGCCACGACCACCGGAACCGCCGCCGCGGAGGAGGTTGCCCGCCGCCGAGAGGAACAGCAGGTACCGCCCGTTCGCCGACAGGACCGGTCCGCCGGAGATGCCGTCGGCCTGGCCGCCACCGGGGCGGACGCTGACGCGCCGGGTCGTGCCGGTCCGCAGGTCGCGGACGAAGACGTCGTCGACGCGGTTGGTGTCCCCGCGGACCAGGTTCGACGCCGTCGAGGCGAACGCGACGTAGCGGCCGTTCGCGGAGATGACCGCACCGCTGCTCTCGCCGTTGCCCTGCCGGCCCTTCGGGCCGACGCTGACGCGCGTGATGCGGCCGGTCCGCCGGTCGAGGACGAAGCAGTCGAAGACGTGGTTGGTGTCGCCCGGGACGAGGTCGCGGACCTCGGAGGAGAACGCGACGTACCGGCCGTTCGCGGAGATCGACGGGTCGACGCCCGCGACGCCGGGCAGACGCGTGCGTTTCCCGGTCCTCGTGTCGTGGACGAACATCCCGGCGAGGTCGGAGTCGTCGCCGACCGAGCGCAGGGGAGTCCCGACGTTGTAGACGACGTACCGCCCGTTGCGGCTGATCACCGGCGAGGTGCCGCCGGTGGTCTCGCGGTCGTCGGTGGCGAGCGAGAGCCGGACGGTGCGCTTCGTCCGACGGTCGTGGAGGAACACGTCGGCGTCGCCGTTGGTGTCGCCGGGGACGAGGTTGGTCGCCTCGGACACGAACGCCACCCAGCGTCCGTCGCCGGAGATCGCCGGGGTGTACGAGCCCCGGTTGCCCTCGGCGCCCGCGCTGGAGACGCTCACGCGGGTCGTGCGCCCGGTCCGGCGGTCGTGGACGAAGACGTCGGTGGCGCGGTTGGTGTCGCCGCCGACCAGGTCCGGGGCCTCGGAGTCGAACGCGACGAACCGGCCGTCGGCACTGATCGCCGGGGCGTAGCTGTCGTCGGAGCCCTGCCGGCCCGCACTGTCCACGCTGACGCGGGTGAGGTCACCCGGGGCGGCGACCGCGGGGGCCGAACCGACCGCCGCGGCCAGGACGAGCGCGCCCGCCAGCCCCCCGCACACCTGGGCAGCGACCGACATGGGGCGACGATACGTGTCCGCCCTGGGGGCGAAGGTCCGCTTTGCGACGTGGAAGTCTGACCCCGTGCGAGTCGTGGTCGTCGGAGGCGGGATCGCGGGGCTGTCCGCCGCGTGGTTCCTGCGGCAGCTGGAGCCGTCGGGCGAGGTCGTCGTGCTCGAGGGCTCGCCCCGGGTCGGCGGGAAGCTCGGCAGCGTCGAGGTCGGCGGCGTGACCGTCGAGACCGGCGCCGAGTCGGTGCTGGCCCGGCGCCCGGAGGCGGTGGACCTGATCCGCGCCGTCGGGCTCGGGGACGACCTCGTGCACCCGGTGACGACGTCGGCGGGCATGTGGAGCCGGGGGCACGTGCGGCCGCTCCCGGCCGAGCAGGTCATGGGCGTCCCCAGCGACCTCGCCGCGCTCGCCCGCTCCGGCATCGTCTCGACCGCCGGCGTGACCCGCGCGATGGCCGAGCCGGTGATGCCGGTGCAGCCGCGGACCGAGGACATCTCGGTCGCCGCGTACGTCGGCGACCGCCTCGGCGAGGAGATCGTCGAGCGCATGGTCGACCCGCTCCTCGGCGGGGTTTACGCCGGCCACGCCGACCAGCTCTCGATGTTCGCCACGCTGCCGCAGTTCGCGCGCGCCGTGACCGAGGGCGTCCCGCTGACCAAGGCCGCGGCCGAGATCAAGGCCGCGACGCAGCCGGGTCACGTCTTCGCCGGGATCACCGGCGGTGTCGCGCGCCTGCCCGGCGCGGTGGCGGCCGCGTCCGGCGCCGACGTGCGGACGGGCGTGACGGTCCAGGGCCTGACCCGCACCCCGACCGGCTGGAGCCTGCGCACCCGTTCCGGGCTGACGGACGAGCACCTGGCGGCCGACGCGGTCGTCGTCGCGGTCCCGGCCCCGGCCGCGGCCCGGTTGCTGGGCGACGCCGTCCCCGCGGCCGCGAGCGAGCTCGCCGGCATCGAGTACGCCTCGATGGCGATCGTGACCCTGGTGTACCCGCCGAGTGCGGGGGAGCCGCCGGTGGCCGGCAGCGGGTTCCTCGTCCCGGCCGTCGACCGGCGGCTGATCAAGGCCGTCACCGTCTCGTCGCGCAAGTGGGACTGGCTGGCGCAGGCCGCCGGCCGGGCGGGCTCCGGGACCGTGCTGCGCGCCTCGATCGGCCGCCTCGGCGAGGAGGCGGACCTCCAGCGCGACGACGAGGACCTCATCCACGGCGTCGCCGTCGACGTCGCGCACGCCACGGGCCTGGCCGGCTCGCCGGTCGATGCCTCCGTGCACCGGTGGGGCGGGGCGCTCCCGCAGTACACGGTCGGGCACCTGGACCGGGTGCGGCGGATCCGGGCGGCCGTCGACGCCGTCCCCGGCCTCGCGGTCTGCGGGGCGGCCTACGACGGCGTCGGGATCGCGGCCTGTGTGGCGACCGCCCGCCTGGCGGCGGAGCGGATTGTCGGTGCCGGTCGGCCCGGCGGCACAATGGGGGCATGAGCGCCCCCGAGACTCCCGCGTCCAACCCCACGTCGAGCGAGCGTCCGCGGTCGGAGATGTCCGCCCGCGAGCTCAACGAGGTCATCCGCTACACGATGTGGTCGGTGTTCCGGGTCGCGCGGCCGCTCGGCGAGACCGACCGGACGGCGCTGACGGAGGAGTTCGTCGCCCTCCTCGACCAGCTCGCGGCCAAGGACGTCGTCGTCCGCGGCCTCTACGACGTGAGCGGTCTGAAGGCCGACGCCGACCTGATGATCTGGTGGCACGCCGAGAACTCCGACGACCTGCAGCAGGCCTACTCGGAGTTCCGGCGCACCGCCCTGGGCCGCGCCTGTGACCCGGTCTGGTCGCAGCTCGCGCTGCACCGGCCCGCCGAGTTCAACAAGAGCCACATCCCGGCGTTCCTCGCCGATGAGCGGCCGCGCGACTACGTCTGCGTGTACCCGTTCGTCCGCACGCTCGAGTGGTACCTGCTCGAGGACGACAAGCGCCGCGGGATGCTCGCCGAGCACGGCCGGATGGCGCGCGAGTACCCGGACGTCCGGGCGAACACCGTCCCGGCCTTCGCGCTCGGCGACTACGAGTGGATGCTGGCGTTCGAGGCCGACGAGCTGTACCGGATCGTCGACCTGATGCGTCACCTCCGCGGCAGCGAGGCGCGGCTGTACACGAAGCACGAGACGCCGTTCTACACCGGCCGTCGCCGCGAGCCCGCGGACCTCGTCGCGGCGCTGCCGTAACCGTCTTCTGCGGCGTTGCGCGCCCATCCCGGGGTCGGGAAGGGCGCGCCGCGCAGGAGAAGTTGCGCCGCTACTCGGCCGGCTCGAGCCGGATCGAGAGCGAGTTGATGCAGTAGCGCAGGCCGGTGGGCTGGTCGTACCCGTCGGGGAAGACGTGGCCGAGGTGGCCGCCGCAGTTCTTGCACCGGACCTCGGTGCGGACCATGCCGTGCGAGCGGTCCTCGATCTCCTCGACCGCGTCGGAGTCCGCCGGGTCGTAGAACGACGGCCAGCCGCAGTGCGAGTCGAACTTGGTCTCGGAGCGGAACAGCTCCGCCCCGCAGGCGCGACAGGTGTAGACGCCGACGGTCTTGGTGTCGTTGTACTCACCGGACCAGGGGCGCTCGGTGCCCGCCTCGCGCAGGACGTGGTACTCCTCGGGGCTGAGCTGCTCGCGCCACTCGGCCTCGGTCTTGGTGACGGGGTACTGCTTCTCAGTCGTCATGCCCACTCCAACCGATCCGCCTGTCCGGGTGTTTCCCGTCCGGTCCTTACCGGGTTGTGACATAGCGTGCGGATCATGGCATCGCCCTTCGTGGAGCTGGAGGTCGGGGAGCGGCTGGTCAAGCTCACCAACCCCGACAAGGTCTACTTCCCGGCGGTCGGGATCACCAAGCGGGAGATGGTCGAGTACTACCTCGCGGTCGCCGACGGGATCCTGCGCGCGCTGGGGGACCGGCCCACGACGCTCGAGCGCTGGCCGGGCGGGGTGTTCGAGGGCGCGAAGCGGGCCACCCGTGCCGACCCGCGCGGGGCCGACGCGTTCTACCAGAAGCGGGTGCCGAAGGGCGCTCCCGAGTGGGTCGTGACCGCCGAGATCGCGTTCCCCTCCGGCCGGACGGCGGACGAGATCTGCCCGACCGAGCCGGCCACGGTGGCGTACTGCGCGAACCTGGGCACGATCACGTTCCACCCCTGGCCGGTGCGTCGCTTCGACGTCGACCACCCGGACGAGCTCCGCATCGACCTCGACCCCCAGCCCGGGACCGACTTCGCCGACGCGGTCGAGGTCGCCGGCTGCGCTCGGGAGGTGCTCGCCGACCTCGGCTGGGTCGGGTTTCCGAAGACCTCGGGCGGGCGGGGGATCCACATCTACGTCCGCATCGAGCCGCGGTGGACGTTCACCGACGTCCGGCACGCCGCGATCGCGTTCGGCCGCGAGCTCGAGCGCCGCATGCCCGGCCGCGTCACCACCAAGTGGTGGAAGGAGGAACGCGGCGAGACGATCTTCATCGACTACAACCAGAACGCCCGCGACCGGACGATCGCGTCGGCGTACTCGATCCGTCCCTTCGCCCACGCGCCGGTCTCGGCGCCGGTGACGTGGGACGAGTTGCCCTCGGTGAGCCCGGCCGACTTCACCGTCCGCACGATGCCGGCCCGGTTCGCCGAGAAGGGTGACCTCCACGCCGCGATCGACGACGTCGCCCACGACCTGACCCCGCTGCTGGAGTGGTACGAACGTGACGAGCGGGACCACGGCCTGACCGACATGCCGTACCCGCCCGAGTACCCGAAGATGGCGGGGGAGCCCAAGCGGGTCCAGCCGAGTCGGGCGAAGAAGGACCCCGACGCGGAGAGCTGAGGTCTACCGCGGAGGGGCCGTCAGATCCGCGAGCGGGAGCAGGTTCCCGACTGCCTGCGCGTTCACGATGCCGCGGCCGTAGAAGCCGTTGGTGGAGTTCGTGGTCTCGCAGGTGTGGGTGAACTCGCGGGTGCCGCTGGCGCCGTTGACCGTGTACGCGTAGTCCGGCGGGTTCGGGCAGGACTGCGTGGTCGCCGTGTTGAACAGCACGCTCTCGGTGATACCCGGGTCGAGGCCGAAGCCCGAACCCTGGCCGAAGCCGACGCGGCTGACCACCAGCGCGGCGACCCCGGCGACGTGCGGCGCGGCCATCGATGTGCCCTGCAGGTACTGGTAGTACGCGCAGACGTCGCCGGCGCAGTCCTTCACGGTGAACGGCGAGGTGGGCTCCCCGTTCTCGTCGATCTCGCCCTCCGCGCGACCGAGGGCCTCGGGATAGGCGGACAGGATCTGGCCCTTGGGGTCGACCTTGAAGTCCGGGGTGTCGAAGGCGTCGCCCCCGGGCGCGGAGATGTCGGTCTGCTCGGTGCCGTAGTTCGAGTAGTACGCCTTGCGGCCGGACGGGCCGAGGGCGGAGACCGAGACGACGCCGGTGGTCTCGGCCGGCACCGTCAGGCAGGAGTTGTCGACGACGCGCTCGCGCTCGTTGCCCTCGGGGAAGTTCGGGCTGGAGTCGTCCGCGCTCACCTTGCCGAGGTCGGTGCTCTCGTTGCCGAGCGCGCCCACGAGCGTGACGCCGTGCCCCCGCGCGTAGTCCGCGGCGCGCTGGACGGCCTCGACGGTCAGGCGCTGCTGCTCCTGCTCCTCGGGCGAGTCGGTGGGATTGGCCGAGCAGTTGTACAGCCAGGGGTCGACGTAGAAGCTCATGTTGACCACGTCGAGGCCGATGTCCGCGGAGTACGTCAGTGCGTCGGTCACGGACTGCAGGAAGAAGAACCCGGAGTCCTGCCCGGCGCGGACGTTGACCAGGGTCACCTCGGGGGCGACGCCCGCGATGCCGATGCCGTTGATCGCCGCGCCGATGATGCCGGCGACGTGGGTGCCGTGGCCGTTGTCGTCGACGTCGGCCGGGTCCTGACACGTCGTCACTTCACACGGGCCGTCAGCCTCGGGGATGTCGGTGGTGAAGTTCTTCGACAGCCGTGCGTCGAAGTTCGGCGCGAGGTCGGGGTGCGCGCCGTCGATGCCGGTGTCCATGACCCCGACGCGGACGCGCTTGTCGCCGAGTTCGGAGGCGTAGGAGCCGGTCGGGGTCGCGCCGATCATCTGCATGTTCCACTGCAGGTCGGCGAGGGGCTCGGCGCCGGCGACGGCCGCGGCGCGATGCGTCTGCTTGGGGGCCGCGGCGCGGAACCGCTTGGTGGCCTCGGCGCGGTCGGCGGGGGAGAGGCGCTCGACGACGTCACGGGTGCGGGTCAGCTCCGGGGCCTGGCCGATGACGCGGTTGGGCACCGCTCCGAGGACGGCGCCGCCGCGGCGCACCAGCGTCCGGAACTGCGTCCGGTCGGTGCGGACCAGCGCGGTGCCGATCGCCTCGTTCTCCTGCAGGATCTGCCCGCCCGCGGCCGAAATGGCGGCGCGCGCCGCGTCCCGGGTCCGGGCGTCGGTCCCGGCGAACAACGTGACGTACTCGACGGGGTCGCCGGTGGAGTCCGCGAGGGCGTTCGTGCCCACCGGGAGCAGCGCCGCCGTCACCGCGGCGGCCAGGCCGGCGATGCCCACAGCACCCGTCACGCGAAAGCCCTGCACGTCATGCCCTCCCGGAAAACACCGTTGGGCGGGATCGCCCCGCGCCGTCCAGTATGTCCCGGGGTGTCTCTGCCGAGTGCAAGGATCGCGGCATGCGCCTCCCGGTTCTGCCTCCTGTGGCCCCCATGCTCGCGAAGTCCGTGCCGGAGATCCCGGCTGGAGATTTCCTGTATGAACCGAAATGGGACGGTTTTCGCGCGATCGTCTACCGCGACGGCGACGAGGTCGAGATCGGCAGCCGGAACACCAAGCCGATGACCCGGTACTTCCCGGAGCTGGTCGCGGCCTTCACCGCCGGGCTGCCGGAGCGGATCGTGCTCGACGGGGAGATCGTTATCCCCGACGAGGCCGGGGTCCGCCTGGACTTCGAGGCGCTGCTGCAGCGCATCCACCCGGCGGCGAGCCGGGTCAAGCTCCTGTCCGAGCAGACGCCGGCCCGCTTCGTCGCCTTCGACCTGCTGGCCCTCGGCGACGAGGACTTCACCGGCCGGCCGTTCGCCGAGCGTCGCGCCGCCCTGGAGGAGGCCCTGGCCGGGGTGAAGGCCCCGATCCACCTGACGCCCGCCACTCGCGACCCCGCCGAGGCCGCGCAGTGGTTCACCCAGTTCGAGGGCGCCGGGCTCGACGGCGTCATGGCCAAGCCCGCGACCGGCACGTACCAGCCGGACAAGCGGACGATGTTCAAGATCAAGCACGACCGGACCGCCGACTGCGTCGTCGCCGGGTACCGCGTCCACAAGTCGGGTCCGGACGCGGTCGGCTCGCTCCTGCTCGGCCTCTACGACGACGAGGGCCGGCTCGCCAGCGTCGGCGTCATCGGCGCGTTCCCGATGGCCAAGCGCAAGGAGCTCTTCGAGCTCCTGCAGGAGTTCGTGACCGAGTTCGACGACCACCCGTGGAACTGGGGCCAGACCGAGGCCGGCACCCGAACACCGGAGGCCGCCGCCGGCAGCCGCTGGAACGCGCAGAAGGACCTCTCGTTCGTCCCGCTGCGCCCCGAGCTCGTCGTCGAGGTCCGCTACGACCACATGGAGGGGGTCCGGTTCCGGCACACGGCGCAGTTCGTCCGCTGGCGCCCCGACCGTGAACCCGAGTCCTGCACCTACGCCCAGCTCGAGGAGCCGGTGAACTTCGACCTCGCCGAGGTCTTCGCCGGTCGGGTCTCCGCGGGATGACGTCCCGCAGGGGTGGGGTGTCGGCCCTCCTGCGGGCTGACAGGGGCCCTCTGCGGGACGTCATCCCGCAGCAAGTAGTGGGGTTGGCTGGGTCAGGCGTTCTGGACGAGGTAGCGGAGGAACAGGAACCCGTCCTCGTCGGTGAGGGTGTGGGCGAGGGTCAACGGGAGGCCGCCGGCGAGTTCGGGGCCGCGCAGAATGCGGCCGGCGCGGCCGCCGGCGAGGATCGGGGAGAGGGCGAGGCAGAGCTCGTCGACCAGGCCGGCGGCGGCCATGCTCGCGAGGATCCCGGGCCCGCCCTCGCAGAGCAGGCGGGTGTGGCCGCGGCCGACGAGGTGGTCCACGACCGCGGGCAGCGGGACCGAGTCCTCCCCGACGATGACGACGTCGGCGACCTTGCGCGCGGCGGCGAACGCCTCGGCCGGGGCGGTCTCGGCGGTGAAGACGATCGTCGGCACCGCGGGCTCGGTGAACAGCGGCGTGGAGAAGTCCAGGTCGAGGCTCGAGGTCATCACCGCGATCGGGGGCGGCGGCCGGTCGCCGCGCACGACGGCGTGGTCCGCGCGGGTCCGGGCGGGGCCGTAGTTCTCGGCCCGCACCGTCCGCGGACCGACGAGGACGACGTCGGAGAGCGAGCGCAGCAGGAGCAGCAGCCCGAGGTCGTTGGCGTTCGAGATCTGGCGCGTGACGCCACTGCCGCCCATCGCCGCGCCGTCGGCGGTGCCGACCATGTTTGCGCGCAGCCAGCGGCCGCGGGGCATGTCGGCGGGGTAGGCGTAGGCGGCGGCAAGGGCTTCGACGTCGAGCTCGGGACCGGGGGTTACGGCGGAGATCACTCCCGCACCGTAACGAGCGCCGCGGACTCGGCTCCCAGCGCCACGGCCGCGCCCTGCGGCTCGGCCTCCGACCACGCGAGCAGGACCTCGCCGGCCGGGGCGTCGAGCGGCACGGTCTGCGGAGTGTCCGCGAGGTTGGCGACGACCCGGATACGGCCGCGGTGCATGACGACCCACTGGGCGGCGGCGTCGAACTCCACGCGCACGGCGTCGAGCCGAGGGTCCGTCAGGTCCGGCTGGGCGCGCCGCAGCGCGATCAGGTCCCGGTACCAGCGGAGCATCGTGGCGTGGGGCTCCTTGTCGAGCTCGGCCCAGTCGAGGGTCGACGCCTCGACGGTCGCGGTGTCCTGCGGGTCGGGGATGTCGTCGCGGTCCCAGCCGTGGGAGGCGAACTCGTTGCGCCGGCCCTCGCGGACGGCGTCGGCGAGCTCGGCCTCCTGGTGGTCCGTGAAGTACTGCCAGGGCGTGGACGCGGACCACTCCTCGCCCATGAACACCATGGGGGAGAAGGCCGAGCACAGGACCAGCGCGGCGCCGATCGCCATGCGGCCGGGGGAGACCGACGCCGAGAGCCGGTTACCGGTCGCGCGGTTGCCGACCTGGTCGTGGTTCTGCAGGTAGGTGACGAAGGCGTGCCCGGGGATGCGGGACCGGTCGACGGGGGCGCCGTGCGTCCGGCCCCGGAACGTCGAGTACGTGCCGGCGTGGAAGAACGCCTCGGTGAGGGTCTTCGCCAGGCATTCGTACGACCCGAAGTCGACGTAGTAGCCCTGCCGCTCCCCGGAGAGCAGCGAGTGCAGTGCGTGGTGGATGTCGTCGGCCCACTGCCCGGCCAGGCCGATGCCGCCGGCCTCGATCGGGGTGACCGTCCGCGGGTCGTTGCGGTCCGACTCCGCGACGAGGAACAGCGGCTTCCCCGTCTCCGCGGCCAGCTCGTCGACCGCGAGCTGAAGCTCCGTCAGCAGGTGGGTCGCGCGGTCGTCGGCGAGCGCGTGCACGGCGTCCAGACGCAGGCCGTCGACGTGGTAGTCCCGCAGCCAGGCGAGTGCGCTGTCGATGATGAAGCGGCGCACCTCGTCGCTGCCCGCGTCGTCGAGGTTCACCGCCGCGCCCCAGGGCGTGTGGTGCTTGTCGGTGAAGTACGGGCCGAAACTGGACAGGTAGTTCCCGCTCGGGCCGAGGTGGTTGTACACGACGTCGAGCATCACGCCGAGCCCGCGGGCGTGGCACGCGTCGACGAAGCGCTTGAGCCCCTCGGGGCCGCCGTAGGCGTCGTGCACCGCGTACAGCGCGACACCGTCGTAGCCCCACCCGTGGCGGCCGGGGAAGGCGGCGACCGGCAGCAGCTCGACCAGGTCGATGCCGAGCTCGACGAGGTGGTCCAGGCGCTCGATCGCGGAGTCGAAGGTCCGGCCCGGGGTGAAGGTGCCGACGTGCAGCTCGTAGGTGACGGACCCGGGCAGGCCGCGGCCGGGCCAGCTCGCGTCGGTCCAGGCGAAGCGGTCGTGGTCGACGACCCGGCTCGGGCCGTGCACGCCGTCGGGCTGCCACCGTGACCGCGGGTCGGGGAACGGGCCGGCGCCGTCCACGACGTAGCCGTAGTCCGCCCCGTGCTCGACCGGGACGTCCGGGGCGGACCACCACCCGTCCTCGCCCCGGCGCATCGCGTGCCGCGCCCCGTTCAGCTCGAGCTCGACCGTCTCCGCCCCGGGGGCCCAGACGCCGAACCCCTCTCTGCCGCGCACCATGCCCGAACCCTGTCGCAATCGCCGCCTCGGGAAACCCCACCCGACTGGTCGAATCGCCCACATCCTGGCCCCGGCTCCCGTCATAATCGACCGGATCGGGACAAACATGAGGTTATGTCCGGTTTGGGCGGGGCGACGGGGAGGCCGGTCCGAGTGCTGGTCAGCGGAGGACGCACGCGCCGCGCCGTGTCGGTCGTCGGTGCGCTCGTCGTGGTCGGGCTGCTCGGTGCCGTCGCGCTGCAGGCCTCGCCGTCGACGTCGGAGGCGGCCCGGGACGCCGCACCGGAGACCAAGCTGCGCCTGAGTGCGCCCGCCGACACGGTCATCCCCGACTCGTACCTGGTCAGCCTGGCCGACGGCGAGCCAGCCGCGATCGCCGCCGAGCATGCCGAGTTCGGCGTCACCGTCGACCGGGTCTTCACCCGCGCCCTGCGCGGCTACAGCGCCCGGATGACCGCGACCCTGGCGCGCCGCGTCGCCGCCGACCCGCGGGTGCGCACCGTGACCCTCGACCGGCGCGTCAGCGCCTCGTCGCAGCTGCTGCCGCCGGGCATCGCCCGCGTCGGGGCCCCGCGCAGCGCCACGAAGGCCGGGGACGGCGCCGGCGACGTGGACGCCGACATCGCGATCCTCGACACCGGCATCGACGTCGACCACCCGGATCTCAACGTCGTCGGCGGGGTCGACTGCGTCTCGGACGGCGCGTTGCTCGGCACCTCGCCGTCCGAGCCCTCCACCGACCCGGCCGACTACGACGACCCCCGCGGGCACGGCACCCACATCGCCGGGATCGCAGCGGCCCGGGACAACGGTGTCGGCGTCGTGGGCGTCGCCCCGGGCGCGCGGCTGTGGGCGGTGCGCGTCCTCGACTCCGCCGGCAACGGCAGCCTCGGCACGCTGATCTGCGGGATCGAGTGGGTCACCGCCAACGCGGGCACGATCGACGTGGCGAACATGAGCCTGAGCGGCCTCGACCCCGACCTGGGCTGCCGTGACGGCGCCCTGCACGAGGCCATCTGCGGCTCGGTGGCGGCGGGCGTCACCTACACGGTCGCGGCGGGCAACGCCTCCGCGGACGCCGAGGACTACAGCCCGGCCACCTTCGCCGAGGTTCTCACGGTCTCCGCGCTCGCCGACTACGACGGCAAGCCCGGTGGTCTCGGGACCAACCCCGAGCCGCTGGACTGCCTCGGGGACGACGACGAGTTCGCCGAGTTCTCCAACTACGGCGAGGACATCGACCTGATCGCACCGGGCGTCTGCATCCTGTCGACCTGGCACGGCGGCGGGTACGTCGAGCTGACCGGCACCTCCCAGGCCGCGGCCCACGTCGCCGGGGCCGCGGCGCTGTACCGCGCCGCGCACCCGTCGGCGACGCCGGCCCAGGTCCGCGCGGCCCTGCTCGCGGCCGGCTCGGTGGACTGGCTGACGAAGACCGACCCGGACGGCCGCCCCGACCGGCTCCTCGACGTCTCGAAGCTCTGAGGCCGTTGCGTCCGGCGAAGTGTGGCCTATAGGCCACAGTCAGCCGGACGTCAGCAGCGCCACGGGGAGGTCGGTCAGCAGCTCGGCGCACCGCACGATGCCGCTGAACTGACGTCCGGTCAGGGAGTCGGTCCACGTGCCCGGCGGGAGGCTGATCGCCGTGTCGCCGAGACCGCCCGAACGCTCGAGGGCCACCGTGAGTCGCAACGCCAGGACCAGCGCCCCGCCCGGGCCGCCCGCGGAGCGCAGGTAGCCGAGGATGTGGTCCGGGGTGTCCAGCGGCGTGTACTGCGCCCCCGGCCCGAACCACTCGGGGTGCTCGCGGCGGACGCGCAGCGCGCGGGACGTCACCAGCAGCTTCTCGGCGTCGAGATCCTTCGGCGGATTGCCGGCGTCGAGGTCGGCGAGGACCGTCCGGCGGGCGTCGAGGTCGACGGGCTGCCGGTTGTCCGGGTCGACGAGCGTGAGGGTCTCGAACTCGGCGCCCTGGTAGACGTCGGGGACGCCCGGCATCGTGAGCTGCACCAGCTTCTGGCCCAGGCTCACCGCGCGGGCGTGCGGAGCGATCATCCCGACGAACGCCTCGATCGCGGCGCGCAGGTTCTCGTCGGCACAGACCCCTTGGGCGAACGCCTTCACCCCGGCGTCGTAGTCGCTGTCGGGGGAGGTCCACGACGTGTGGAGCTTCGCCTCGCGGGTCGCCTTCTCCAGGTAGGCCACGAGGCGGTCGGCCGAGATCGGCCAGGCCCCGACGAGGGTCTGCCAGAGCAGGTAGTCGGTCGCCGGGTCGGGCCAGCCCTCCCAGGAGCGGTAGGCCGCGGCGATCGCGCGCCACGCCGTCACCGCGCGTCCCCACTCCTCGGGGATCTCGGTGAGCACGGCGAGGCGGGCCCGCACGTCCTCGCCGCGCTTGGTGTCGTGCGTCGAGAGCGTGGTCATGGTCTCCGGCCAGTCGGCCTGCAACCGTGCGCAGAACGCGTGGAACTCCGCGGGCTCGACGCCGGCGCGGTCCGGGGTGCCGCCGACCTCGTTGGCGAAGCCGAGCGGGTACCAACGGTAGAACGCGGTGTCCTCGACACCCTTCGCCATCACCGGCCCGGTCGTCTGCTGGAAGCGGACGACGAACTCGTCGCGGCGCACGTCGCGCCCGCGCCGTGCGAGGGCGAGGTCGCGGATCAGCTCGACGGTGGCGTGCCGTTCCTCGGGCAGGTTCTGGGTCGCGACCGCGGCGGCCGCCTCCAACTGACGCTCCGAGACCTCCGGCGCGGGCCCGCCGACGGGGACGTACGCGCGGTACACGCCCATCGCCACGAGCAGCTCGACGAGCGACTCGTGCAGGCCGCGGCGGGTGTGGTCGCGAAGGTTGATGTCGTCGTGGCAGATGTCGGCGAGCAGCGAGACCAGACGCTCGACCTCGGCGTAGAGATGGTCGCGGACGATCGTCCGCTTCGCCTCCTCGACCACCGTCGAGTAGGGCGCCGCGTCCTCGTCGCCCTCGGCCGTGATGAGCCGGCCCCAGACCTCGGTCAGAGGCTGCAGACCGTTCGGGTCGGCGAACACGCCCCCGGCGCGCAGCAGCGCGTCGTAGCCGGTCGTGCCGGCACACGCCCAGTCGCGGGGGAGCTCCTCCTCGGCCTCGAGGATCTTCTCCACGACGACCCAGCACCCGCCGGTCAACTCCTGAAGCTTCGTCAGGTAGCCGGTGGGGTCGGCGAGACCGTCGGGGTGGTCGATCCGGAGGCCGTGGATGAGACCGTCCTTGACGAGGTCCCCGATCAGGCGGTGGGAGTCGGCGAAGACCTCGTCGTTCTCGACCCGGAGCGCCGCGAGGGTGTCGATGTCGAAGAACCGGCGGTAGTTGAGTTCCTCGTCGGCCACCCGCCAGTAGGCGAGGCGGTACCACTGCCGGTCGAGGAGCGTCGGGAGGTCGAGGTCCTCCGTCCCGGGCCGCACCGGCAGGACGTGGTCGTAATACCGGATCACCGGTTCCGAGCCCGATCGGTCGAGCGTGATCTCGCCGTCGGCGAGGCACTCACCGATGCGTCGGCCGAGCAGCGGCATCAGCATCGCGCGGTCCGGCACGGTCCAGTCGACGTCGAACCACCGTGCGAACGGCGAGCCCGGTCCGTCGCGCAGCACCGACCACAACGGAACGTTCAGCGACGCCGGGGTCGGGATCGCCATGTGGTTCGGCACGACGTCGACGACGATCCCGAGGCCGGCCTCCCGCGCCGCGGCGCAGAGCTGGTCGAAGGCCTCCCGCCCGCCGAGGTCGTCGGAGAGCCGGGTGTGGTCGACGACGTCGTAGCCGTGGCCCGACCCGGGCGTCGCCTGCAGGATCGGCGACAGGTACAGGTGGCTGATGCCGAGCGAGGCGAGATAGTCCACCGCGCGGGCGGCGTCGACGAAGGTGAAGTCCTTGTTGAGCTGTAGACGGTAGGTCGCGGTGAGGGGTCCGGGGGTCAGCATCGGCGCAGCACCATCAGGGAGCGGTCGATCATCGTGACCTGTTCGCCGCTGCGGTAGGGCTTGCGGCTGCCGACGTCGGGGTCAGCGGTGTCCAGGACGGCCTCCCAGGCCTCGCCGTACGCCTCGGGCGGGAGGGTGAACTCCAGTTCCCCGTGGTACGCGTTGAACATCAGGTAGAAGCAGTCGTCGACGACCCGCTCGCCGTGCGATCCGGGCTCGGAGATCGCGCCACCGTTGAGGAACACGGCGAGCGACTTGGCGAACCCGGCGCTCCAGTCCTGCTCGGTCATGTCCTCGCCGCCGGGGGTGAACCAGGCGATGTCGCCGAGTGGGTCGCCCTGGCCGCGGCCGGCGAAGAACCGGCGCCGACGGAAGACAGGGTGCTCGGAGCGCAACTGCGCGACGTCGCGGGTGAACGCGAGCAGCTCGGTGTCGATCGAGGCCCAGTCGACCCAGGCGGTCTCGTTGTCCTGGCAGTACGTGTTGTTGTTCCCGCGTTGGGTGCGGCCGATCTCGTCGCCGTGAAGGAGCATCGGGACGCCCTGCGAGAGCATCAGGGTCGCGATGAAGTTGCGCTGCTGACGGGCCCTCAGCTCGAGGACGGTTGGGTCGTCGGTCTCGCCCTCGACCCCGCAGTTCCAGGACCGGTTGTGGCTCTCGCCGTCCCGGTTGTCCTCACCGTTGGCGTGGTTGTGCTTGTCGTTGTAGGAGACGAGGTCGCGCAGGGTGAACCCGTCGTGGGCGGTGACGAAGTTGATGCTCGCCCAGGGCCGGCGCCCGTCGTTCTGGTACAGGTCGGAGGAACCGGTCAGGCGCGAGGCGAACTCGGCCATGTTGTGCGGCTCGCCCCGCCAGAAGTCGCGCACGTTGTCGCGGTACTGGCCGTTCCACTCCGTCCACAGGGGCGGGAAGTTGCCGACCTGGTAGCCGCCCTCGCCGAGGTCCCACGGTTCGGCGATCAGCTTCACCTGCGAGACGACCGGGTCCTGCTGCACGAGGTCGAAGAACGCCGAGAGACGGTCGACCTCGTGGAACTGGCGGGCCAGGGTTGCGGCGAGGTCGAAGCGGAAGCCGTCGACGTGCATCTCGGTGACCCAGTACCGGAGCGAGTCCATGATCATCTGCAGCACGTGCGGGCTGCGCATGTGGAGCGTGTTCCCGGTGCCGGTGGTGTCGTAGTAGTACCGGGGGTCGTCGCCGAGGCGGTAGTACGCGGCGTTGTCGATGCCGCGGAACGCGAGCGTCGGCCCGAGGTGGTTGCCCTCGGCGGTGTGGTTGTAGACGACGTCGAGGATGACCTCGATGCCGGCGCGGTGCAGCGCCTTGACCATGCCGCGGAACTCCTGGACCTGCTGGCCGTCGGTGCCGCGGGAGGCGTAGCCGTTGTGCGGGGCGAAGAACCCGATCGTGTTGTAGCCCCAGTAGTTGCGCAGGCCCCGGTCGGCCAGCGTGTGGTCGTGCACGAACTGGTGCACGGGCATCAGCTCGACGGCCGTGACTCCGAGCGAGCGCAGGTGGTCGATCATCACCGGGTGCGCGAGCCCGGCGTAGGTGCCGCGGATGCGGCGCGGGATCTCCGGGTGGGCGATCGTCAGGCCCTTGACGTGGGCCTCGTAGATGACGGTCTCGTGGTACGGCGTCCGCGGGTGCCGGTCGTCGCCCCAGTCGAAGTACGGGTTGGAGACGACGGAGAGCATCGTGTAGCGGGCGCTGTTGGCGGTGTTCCGCTGGTTGTGCGCGTTGAACCGGTACCCGTAGAGGGCCTCGTTCCAGGCGATCTCGCCGTCGATGGCCTTCGCGTACGGGTCGAGCAGGAGTTTGTTCCGGTTGCAGCGGTGGCCACGGCCCGGGTCGTGCGGGCCGTGCACGCGGAACCCGTAGCGCTGGCCCGGCTCGATACCGGGGATGTACGCGTGCCAGACGAACGCGTCGTGCTCGTTCATGTCGAGCCGGGTCTCGCGCCCGCGCTCGTCGATCAGGCACAGCTCGACCTTCTGAGCGACCTCGGAGAAGACTGCGAAGTTCGTGCCGGCCCCGTCGTAGGTCGCCCCGAGGGGGTAGGCCGTCCCTGGCCAGATCTCCAGGTCTTCCATCAGCGTGCGGCTCTTCCGGTCGGTGGGGTTTCGGCGCGGCGCCGGAACGGCTGGCAAGGCCGTTGTCACGTCATCCTGTCTCACCGGAGGCCCCTACCCCAGATCGCACAGGTGTTATCCCGCGGACTCCCAGCGAGTTGGCGGGTTCGTCGGCGGGGCCAGGAGAGTCGGCGGTACGGAGAAACATGGCTGTGACCAGCGCAGTTCCCGATCGGGTCCGCCTCGCGCTGGCCCTGCTCGACCTCGGCTGCTCCGAACGGGTGATGGAGGTCGGCTGCGGGCCCGGGGTCGCGGCGGCCGAGGTGTGCGCGCGGCTGACCACGGGCACGCTCGTGGCGACGGACCGGTCGGCGGCCGCGATCGCTCGGACGTCCCGGCGCAACGCGGCCGCGATCGCCGTGGGTCGGCTGTCCGTGCGCCAGGTCGCCCTGGCCGACCTCGACCTCCCGCCGGCCTCGGTGGACGCCGCCTTCGCGATCGACGTCAACCTGTTCTGGACCCGCGACCCGGAGCCGGAGCTGGTGGTGCTGCGCCGAGTTCTGCGTCCGGACGGGCGGCTCGTGCTCGTGTACGGCCATGGCCCGCAGGACCCGGAGCGGCTGGCGCCGCTGGTCTCCGATCGCCTCGCCGCCGGGTTCGCCGACGTGATCCCGCACCGCAGCCCGCTCGGCCTCGCGGTCACGGCCCGGCGGGTCAGCCGACCGCCGCGCCGGTGACGTTGCCGATCGCGTAGGTGAGGGCGAGGGCGGCGGAGCCCCCGATCAGGACCCGGAGCACCGGACGCCGAGGGTCGGTGTTGCCCGCCCGGGCCGAGAGCCAGCCGAGCAAGGCAAGGGCGGCGAGCGTCACGGCGACCGTCACCGGCACCCGCGCGGTGACGGGCGGCAGGGTGATGGCGAGCAGGGGGAGCAGGGCGCCGAGGACGAAGGCGAGGGCCGACGCGAGCCCGGCGGTGTACGGGTTGACCAGGTCGTCCGGGTCGATGTGGAGCTCGGCCTCGGCGTGCGCGCCGAGCGCGTCCGCCTCGGCCAGCTCACGGGCGACCTGGCGCGCGGTCTCGGGTCGTAGCCCCTTCTGCTCGTAGATCTCGGCGAGCTCGCGGAGCTCGGCCTCGGGCTCCTCGGCGAGCTCCCGGCGCTCCTGAGCGAGCAGCTCCTGCTCGGCGTCCCGCTGGGAGCTGACCGAGACGTACTCGCCGAGCGACATCGACACCGCCCCGGCGACCAGGCCGGCCAGTCCCGCCGTCAGCAGCGTGGTCCGGTCCGTCGTCGCCCCGGCCACGCCGACGACGAGCCCGGCCTGCGACACGATCCCGTCGTTGGCCCCCAGCACCGCCGCCCGCAGCCGGTTGAGCCGGTCACTGGTCGCCCCGTGCGGGGGATGGGCCTCGCCGGGATGCTCGGTGAGGCCCGTGGTGCTGTTGTCGTCGGTCACCGCCGCAGGCAATCACGCCGGCCGCGGGTAAGGCGAGACTGCGCGCCGGCGACGCCCCGATCAGGCGACCGCGGTCGCGCGGGCCCGGACGGCGTCGAAACGGGCGAGGACGGTACCGACGACCTCGGTGGCGGGGCCGAGGGGGGCGGCGACGGAGTCGGCGCCGGCGGAGAAGGCGGCCGCGGAAGCGCGGTCGAGCAGGAGGCCGGGGGCGAGGAACCAGGCCGCGACGTCGACGCGGGTGGCGCCGGCGGCGCGGAGGGCGGCGACGGTCTCCGCGACCCCCGGCCCGGTGTTCGCGGCG
>NZ_BAAAHE010000027.1:0-10158 GCF_039525035.1 Sporichthya brevicatena | reverse complement strand
GCCGCCACCGCAGGGCGAGGCGGCGCAGGGCGGCCTTGGCGTCGGCGTCGGTGGTGCCGGCGCAGGCGAGGACGAGCCCGGTGCCGGGGCCGGGGACGACGCCGGCCGCGTCCGTCACCGCACGCAGCGCGGCCGGGAGCAGCCGCGGGTCCGGCCCGAGGACGTCGGCGAGCTCGATCCGGGCCCCGGTGCGCGCGGCCCCCTCGGCCAGCGCGGCCGGGACGTCGACCTTGCCGTGGAACGCGTGGCCGAGCAGGAGCGGGACGGCGACCGCCGAGGTCAGCCCGGCCAGGGCGTCGGCCACCCGAGGAGTGTTGTGATCGAGGTACCCGACCCGGACGCAGAGGTCCGGCCGGGCGGCCCGGGTCGCACCGGCGAGCTGTTCGACGGTGGCTGCGTGCCGGGGGTCCCGGCTTCCGTGGGCGACGAGCAGCAGTGACTCGGGCGTGCCGATCATGGGGGAGTTCGTCCGATCAGATCAGCCCCCGCGTCGACAGCACGGCCCACACGGCGTCGACGGACTCGTCGAGGCTGCGGCCGGCGGTGTCGAGGCGGAGGTCGGCGTTGGTGGGTTCCTCGTACGGGTCGTCGACGCCGGTGAGCCCGGTCATCTGGCCCGCCTTCTGCTTCGCGTACAGGCCCTTCACGTCGCGCTCGGCGCAGACCTCGACGGAGGTGGCGACGTGGATGAGCACGAACGGGGTGCCGGCCTTCTCGTGCCGCTCGCGCACGGCGTCCCGCGCCTCGGCGTAGGGCGCGATCACCGGCACCAGGGTGAGCACGCCGTTGCGGGAGAGCACCTCGGCGACGTAGCCGATGCGGCGCACGTTGGTGATCCGGTCCTCGCGGGAGAAGCCGAGGTCGGCGGTGAGGACTTGGCGGACCTCGTCGCCGTCGAGGATGTCGACCCGGTGGCCCGCCGCCCGCAGCCGCGGCGCGAGGGCCTCGGTGATGGTCGACTTGCCCGCGCCCGACAGGCCGGTCAGCCAGATGGTGGCGCCCTGCTGGGAAGAAGTGCTCATGTGTGCAGCCCGCATTCCGTCTTGGAGGACCCGGACCAACGTCCGGCACGGGAATCCTCTCCCGGCGCGACGCGGCGGGTGCACGGACGGCAGCCGATGGAGTCGTAGCCGTCCAGCAGCAGCGGGTTGAGCAGCACGCCGTGCTCGGCGACGTAGGCGTCGACGTCGGCCTGCGTCCAGCGGGCGATCGGGCAGATCTTCACCTTGCCGCGGGTCGCGTCCCACGACACGACGGGCGTGTGCGCCCGCGCCGGCGTCTCGTCGCGGCGGACGCCGGTGATCCACGCGTCGTAGTTGCGCATCGCGTTGTTCAGCGGGGCGACCTTGCGCAGTGCGCAGCACTGATCCGGGTCGCGGGCCCACAGGTCCTTCCCGAACGCGATGTCCTGCTGCGCGATGCTGAGCGTCGGCGCGACGTCGAGCACGTGAACGTCGTACACCGCGGCCACCGCGTCGCGGGTGCCGATCGTCTCGGCGAAGTGGTAGCCGGTGTTCAGGAAGAGCACGTCCACGCCGGGCTTCACCGTCGAGACCAGGTGCGCGACGACCGCGTCGGCCATCGACGAGGTGACCGCGACGCGGTCACCGAAGGTCTCGGCGGCCCAGCGGACGATCTCGGTCGCGGACGCCTCCTCGAGCTCCTTGCCGGCGATGTCGGCGAGGTGCGCGAGGTCGGCCGGCGCCCGGTCGTCCCGGCGGCGGCGGACGCGGGGCGAGGACAGGTCGACGATCGTCATCCGGACACCTCCTCACCGGTACTTCCTGACGTGTCCCCGGCCAGTCCGAGGAACCTCAACGCGAACGCGCGTCGGCACGACGCGCACGCCCACTGCCCGTGGGTTTCGAGGGGACGCAGGGTCTCCTCGGCGCAGTACGGGCAGTGGAACGGGACAGCCCGTTCACTCATGACCCGACTCCCGGCGGCTCAGGCCAGGTCGGCTTCGTCGGCCCGCACGACCCAGGCGGCGAACCGCTCGCCCTCGGTGCGCTGCGCCAGGTACCGGCGCAGGACGCGCTCGACGTAGTCGTCGAGCTCGGCCGAGGAGACCTTGAGTCCACGGAGCTTCCGGCCGAAGCCGGCGTCGATGCCGAGGCTGCCGCCGAGGTGGACCTGGAAGCCCTCGACCATCTCGCCGTCCGGACCGGGGACGAGCACGCCCTTGAGGCCGATGTCCGCGACCTGCGAGCGGGCGCAGGAGTTCGGGCAGCCGTTCATGTTGATCGTGAGCGGGGTGCGAAACTCCGGGAGCCGGCGCTCGAGCTCACGCACCAGCGCGCCCGCGCGGCCCTTGGTCTCGACGATCGCGAGCTTGCAGTACTCGATGCCGGTGCAGGCCATCGTCTGACGACGGAACGGCGACGGGCGCACCTGCAGGTCGAGCGACTCCAGCGCGCCGGTGAGCGCGGAGACCTTGTCCTCGGCCACGTCGAGGATCAGCACCTTCTGCTCCGCCGTCAGACGGACGCGGCCGGTGCCGTACTCGTCGGCGAGATCGGCGATCTTGCTCAGCAGCGTCCCGTTCAGGCGGCCGACGAGCGGCGCGAACCCGACGTAGAAGTTGCCGTCCTTCTGGGCGTGCACGCCGAGGTGGTCGCGGAAGCCGGGGCCGGGGGTCTCCGGCGCGGGCCCGTCGATCAGCTTGCGGTGCAGGTACTCGGTCTCGACGACCTCCCGGAAGCGCTCGACGCCCCAGTCGGCGACGAGGAACTTCAGCCGGGCGCGGTTGCGGAGGCGGCGGTACCCGTAGTCGCGGAAGACCGAGATGACGGCGGCCCAGACGTCGGGGACGTCCTCGAGCGGGACCCACACGCCGAGGCGCTGGGCGAGCATCGGGTTGGTCGAGAGCCCGCCGCCGACCCAGACGTCGAAGCCCGGCCCGTGCTCGGGGTGCACGACGCCGATGAACGAGAGGTCGTTGACCTCGTGCGCGACGTCCATCGCCGGCGAGCCGGAGACCGCCGACTTGAACTTGCGGGGCAGGTTCGCGAACTCGGGGTCGCCGATGTACCGGCGGACGATCTCCCGGATCGCGGGCGTGCCGTCGACGATCTCGTCGGCCGCGATGCCGGCGACGGGGGAGCCGAGCACGACGCGGGGTGAGTCGCCGCAGGCCTCGAGCGAGGACAGGCCGACGGCCTCGATGCGCTCCCAGATCGCGGGAACGTCCTCGATACGCACCCAGTGGAGCTGGATGTTCTGACGGTCGGTCACGTCCGCCGTGTCCCGGGCGTAGGTCGTGGAGACCTCGGCGATCGCGCGCAGCTGCTCGCCGGAGAGCTGACCGCCGTCCGAGCGGATGCGCATCATGAAGTACTTGTCGTCGAGCTCGTTGGGGTCGAGGACGGCCGTCTGGCCGCCGCTGATCCCGGGCTTGCGCTGGGTGTAGATGCCCATCCAGCGGAAGCGGCCGCGCAGGTCGTTCGGGTCGATCGAGTCGAAGCCCGTGTACTGGTAGCGGTCGATGATGCGGGCCCGGACGTTGAGCGGGTTGTCGTCCTTCTTGAACTGCTCGTTGGCGTTGAGCGGCTCACGGTGACCCAGGGCCCACTGGCCCTGGCCCTTGGCGCGGCCCTGCTTCGGGGCGCGGGAGCCGGCGGTGGGCGTGGTGGTGCGATCGGCGTTCTTCACGGGAGGTCTGGTCCTTCGGCTGACCGCGACGGCGCGCGGCAACCCCGGACACGCCGCAGCGGGCAGGGCGTGTCGAGAGGTTGGACCGGCGCGCCCGCGCGGGAAGAGGCGGGGGCGGAGTGGTCAGCCGGCCAGACAGGACATCGTGCAGACGCGGCCGAGGTCGATGTGACGACGCTCGACGAGGGCGATCCGCTCGATGTTCACGCGGATCAGGGTGGCACGGGAACGCGCGAAAACAACGGCGCGTCCAGCATCTGGACACCCGTCGAGGGGGTTGTCAGGACATTTGCGCGAGCGCTTGTCCGGCCAACTCGAAACTCTATCGACTAAGTCCAATTAGGGCAACGTCACGGCGCGTCCGGGGGCGTGGGAGACGTGTGCGACGCGCCGGGATGGCTACCGTAGGGACATGGCCCGTGGCAGCCCCATGGCCGGGACCGGCCCGGCCGCGCCGCGCCCCCGGCGGGTGTCCTCCGCAGTCGGGCACCTGCGGCGCCTCGCCCGGACCACGTTCTCGATCTGTCTGCGCCACCGGGTCACCGGTCTGGCGGCGGAGATCGGCTTCTTCGCGATCCTGTCCCTGCCCCCGCTGGTGCTCGGGCTGGTCGGCACGCTCGGTTACTTCGCGGACGTCATCGGCCCGGACACGGTCGAGGACATCCGCAGCAACATCATCGACCTGTCCCGGGAGGCGCTCTCGGACCAGGCGGTCAGCGACGTCATCGTCCCGACGCTGAACGACGTGCTCGACGGCGGCCGGTTCGACATCGTGTCGCTCGGCTTCCTGCTCGCCCTGTGGTCGGGGTCGCGCGCGCTGAACACGATGATCGACACCATCGCGATCATGTACGGCCTCGGCGGCCACCGCGGGATCATCGCCACCCGGGCGCTGTCGTTCTCGCTCTACATCGTCGGCCTGGTCATCGCGATCGTGCTGGCGCCGCCGATCCTCGCCGGGCCGGACCTGGTGTCCGAGGCCATCCCGCAGCAGGCCCACTGGGTCATGGTTCTGTACTGGCCGCTGGTCATCGTCCTGACGATGGCGTCGCTGACGACCCTGTACTGGATCGCGGTCCCGGTGCCGAACGCCTGGCGCCGCTGCCTCCCGGGCGCCGGCCTGACGCTGGTCGGTTGGCTGCTCGGCAGTTACCTCGTCCGCAAGATCATCGACTGGTCGGTCGGCAGCACGTCGATCTACGGCCCGCTCGCCGCGTCGATCGTCGTGCTGATCTGGCTCTACGTCCTGTCGATCGCGATGCTCATCGGCGCCGCGTTCAACGCCGCGGTCGACCGGCAGTGGCCCCAGCGGCACGACGACCACACCCTGGACGGGATCCCCGTCCTCCGCGCGACGAAGCAGATCACCCCGCCGGCCCCGGTGACCCCGGAGCCGCCGGCCGACCCGGCGGTGGAGCCGACCGGTGAAAATTCGGGCGACGACGTGACCGTCCTGCCCGTAGTCTTCGGCGAACACACGGCCCCGGCGCAGGACGCGCCCGAGGCCCCGGCACCGGAGGAGGTGAAGCGACATGGCCGTCTCTGAGCGCGCGCTTTCTCGCTCCCTCTCCTCCAACTCAAGGTGCCGCGTTGAATCCGTCTGCCTCTGACCCTGTCTCCACCCCGGTTCCGGACGCCGCGTCCGACCCGGACGTTCTGCTCGCCCTCGGCTGGGGCGCCGACCTCGGCGCCGCGTTCGAGCGCCACCGCGACCCCGCCGTCGTCCCCGCCCGCGTGACGCGGGTGGACCGCGGCCGGTTGCTCGTGATGACCGCCGCCGGTCCGGCCGACGCGCTTCCGACCCCCGGACTCGCCGCGGACTCCCGCGACGCCGCCTGCACGGGCGACTGGGTGGCGCTGCGCCGCACCCCGGACGGGCCGTCGTTCGTCGACGCCGTCCTGCCCCGGCGCACGCTGCTGACCCGTGCCGTCGCCGGCGGCGAGTCCCAGGCGCAGCCGCTCGCCGCGAACGCCGACGCGATCGCGCTCGTCGAGGGGCTCGACCCGACACCGAGCCTGAGCCGGATCGAGCGGCTGCTCGTCCTGCTCTGGGAGACCGGCGCGACGCCGTTGATCGTCCTCACCAAGGCCGACCTCGTCCCGGACCCGTGGGCGATCGCCGAGCGGGTCGCGGGCGTCGCGGCCGGTGTCGAGGTCCACGTCGTCAGCTCGGCGACCGGCGACGGGTACGCCGCGCTCGAGCCGTACGTCGCCTTCGGCCGGACGCTGGCGCTGCTCGGGCGGTCGGGCGCGGGCAAGTCCTCGCTGACCAACCGGCTCACCGGCGCCGACCTCGCGACGCAGTCGATCCGCGAGGACGGCCGGGGGCGGCACACCACCGTCCGCCGCGAGCTCGTGGCGGTCCCGGGCGGCGGGGCCGTGCTCGACACCCCGGGCCTGCGGGCCGCGGGACTCTGGTCCGCCGAGGAGGGCGTCGAGCGGGTCTTCGGCGACATCGAGGCCCTCGCGTCCGAGTGCCGCTTCACCGACTGCGGGCACGAGTCCGAACCCGGTTGCGCCGTCCAGGCGGCGCTGGCCGACGGTCGCCTCGAGGACCGCCGCTGGCAGAGCTACCGCAAGCTGCTCCGCGAGGCGGAGTGGATCGCCTCCCGCACCGACCACCGCCTCCGTCAGGAGCGGACGAGGGCGTGGAAGCAGATCCACCTGGAGATGCGGCGGAACCCGAAGCCGGGCCGCTGACCGACCTGCTCACCGATCCGGGCCCGGGGCCCGCTCCGAATCCCGTAGCCGGACCGTAAGGGCGTGAGCGGGGTCCGGGGCGGGTCTGCCGTGTCAGGCTGACGCGGAGGTCAGGTTCGGTCGAGAGGACGTCGGGTGACGCTGCGGGCACGGGCGGAAGGGGCGGCCGGGGGAGTCCTGGCCGCGTTCGCCGGTGTCGGCGCGGCCGAGGGCGTCGCGACGGCGATCGCCGGCCCGTCTCCGGTGGTCGCCGTCGGGACGTGGGCGATCGACACCGCGCCGGCCTGGTTGCGCGAGTGGGCGATCCGGACCTTCGGTGTCGACGACAAGCAGGTGCTCGTCACGGGAATGCTGGCGACGATCGCACTCCTCGCCGCCCTCGCCGGCGCGGTCGGGGTGACCCGCCGGGCCCTCGCCGTCGGGATGTCGATCGGGGTGGGGCTGGTCGGCGTCCTCGCGGTCGCGACCGTCCGCGGCGTCGACGACCCCGCGCTGGTCCGCATCACGCCGGCGCTGGTCGCGCTGATCGTGAGCACCGGGGGACTGGTGCTCCTGCTCGAGGCGCTCGACCGGGCCGAGGCCGGCGAGACCGCGCCGGTCGAACCCGCGCCGGTCGAACCCGCGCCGGTCGGCCTCGGGGCGCGGGTGACGCCGCGCGAGCCCGTGGTCGTCGTCGACGAACCCGAGCGGCCGGCGGTGATGGTCCCGTCCCGGCGGCCGCTCGCCCTCGCGGCGGGGCTCGACCGGCGGACCTTCCTCACCGCGGCGGGCGGGGTCGCCGCCGTCGGCGTCGCGGGCGGAGTCCTGTGGAAGTTCGGCGAGGAGAGCTACGCGACGTCCGGGCTGTTCGCCCTGCCCCGGCCGGCGAGCCCGGCCACGCCGGTGCGGCGCGCCGACTTTTCCATCCCCGGCCTGACGTCGTACTTCACGCCGAACGACGACTTCTACCGGATCGACACCGCGCTCGTGGTCCCGCGGCTAAGCCACGAGACCTGGAAGCTGACGATCACGGGGATGGTCGATCGCCCGGTCACGCTGACCTTCGACGACCTGCTGAAGGCGCCGCTGATCGAACGGGACGTCACGCTGATGTGCGTCTCCAACGAGGTCGGCGGCTACTACAACGGCACCGCCCGCTGGCTCGGGGTGCGGGTCGCGGACGTGCTCGCCTCCGTCGGGATCCGGCCGGAGGCGGACGCGGTGAAGTCGACCTCGGCCGACGGCTGGACCTGCGGGACTCCGTTGTCGGCGCTGACCGACCCGAACCGGGACGCGATGTTCGCGATCGGGATGAACGGCCAGCCGCTGCCGTACGACCACGGGTTCCCGGTGCGGATGGTCGTCCCGGGTCTGTACGGGTTCGTGTCGGCGACGAAGTGGCTGACGACGTTCGAGGTGACCCGGTTCGACGAGTTCCGGGCCTACTGGACCTCGCGCGGGTGGTCGGAGCAGGCACCGGTCAAGACGCAGTCGCGCATCGAGGTCCCGCGCCCGTACAGCGACGTCGCGGCCGGAACGACGCAGCTCGCCGGCATGGCCTGGGCCGTGCACCGGGGCGTCCGGAAGGTCGAGGTGCTGATCGACGGCAAGCCCTACGTCGCCGAGCTCGCACCGTGGGACAACCCGGACACGTGGCGGCAGTGGCGGCTGCGCGGCTGGGAGGCGACCCCCGGCGACTACACGGTCGCGGTGCGCGCGACCGACGCTCGGGGTGAGGTCCAGACCGCGAAGAAGGCGCGCCCCGACCCGGACGGCGCGACCGGCTGGCACACCGTCCGGATCACCGTGCCCGATTCGGCCCGATAGCGGCCCGACAAGCGGTCCGATGGTGCGGTTGAGCGCCGGTCCCCGCCCTGAGACCGGCGCTCAACGGCGCCATCGGCGCTGCTGACGGAGCGTCAGGAAGTGCTAGGGCTGCTCGACGGACTCGCTGGTGACCGCGGCGTCGGCGTCGTCCGCGGTGGCCGCGGCGAGCAGCAGGCCACCGGTCATGAGCACCGTCGCGGTGATGCCGATGACGCCGTTCCGGCGCCAGCCCGTCGGCACCACGGGCAGGTCCGAGCGGCGGTAGTAGCGATCGTCCTCGAACATTCGTCATCCCCCGAGTAGGCCGGTGCGGCCGGTGCCGTAGGGAACATCGGCACCGGCCGCGCCGGACTTGATCACACCGTCCGGGCTCCCCCGAATCGCGGACGGCGACGGGACGGACCGGTCCCCCCGAACCCGGTCCTTCCCGGCATCGGCCACTCGCTCCGACCGGGGCCGTTGGCCGTCGGCAGGATCTCGAGCGGTCCGGTGCTCGTGGGCGTGATGTCGGTCAGGTCAGTGGTGGTGCGGGTGCTCGCCGGAGTCGTCATCTCATCCCCCCGGATGTCGGACTTCGGATCGGTCTGGCGTTGCGATGACGTCAGGTCTATCGATCCACCCCGCCACCTGTCCGAATGGAAACCCCCGTCCGAGTGGCCGAAACCGGGACAGTCGGGGTGAGCCGGCCGCGTTTGCCGGTGTCGCCTACGGCTCGAAGCGGCCGAACGTCCACCCGGTGACGTGACTGAGCCGGCCGCGCCAGAGACCCCCGGCGAGCTCCTGGTGGTGGTGCGCGCCGAGGACCACGGCGCGGGCCAGGTGGATGGTGGTCGGCAGGGCCTGCGCCGGGGCGTCCTCGTCCTCGAGCGAGTCCGTCGCGTCGCGGATCAGCGCGTCGCCGAGGGCGTCGTCGGCGAGCATCCCGAAGACGTGAGCCATGCCGTCGGCGCCGGTCCCGCTGCCCTCGACGAGCAGGCCGCGGACCTCGCGGAGCCACACCCACGCGGGGACCAGGTCGCCGCAGACCACCAGCCCGCCGACGGTCAGGGTGATCGAGACCGAGGTGTCCGGGTCGGCGGAGGAGTTCGAGGCCTGGACCAGGACGGCCAGGAGGAGGTCCGCGTCGTTGCTGGTGGTCACCCGCGCGACGGTACCCGGTCAGACCTCGCGCGGGGCGTACATGATCACCGCGACGCCGAGCAGGCAGAGGCCGGCGCCGATCAGGTCCCAGCGGTCGGGCTTGAAGCCGTCGAGCGTCATGGCCCAGGCGAGCGAGCCGGCGACGAACACGCCGCCGTACGCGGCGAGGATCCGGCCGAAGTTCGGGTCGGGCTGGAGGGTGGCGACGAAGCCGTAGAGCCCGAGCGCGACCACGCCCAGCCCGGCCCACATCCAGCCCTTGTGCTCGCGGACGCCCTGCCACACCAGCCACGCTCCGCCGATCTCGGCGAGCGCGGCGAGGACGAACAGGCCGATCGAGCGCAGGGTGTCCATGGGGCCATTCTTCGGGGACTCCCGCTGCGGTCGGCGACCGGTCGGGGCTACGGTGTGCGCCGAGGGTCGAGCCGTTCCGTTGTTGCGGGAGCCGCCGACCCATGACCGCCGATCCGTCCCGGACGCCGGAGCGTCCGCCGTCGTGGTGGGTCGCCACCGATCAGGGCGTCGTCCTCGCGGGGCCGTACGACGACTGGCCCCGCGCACTGGTCGGCCACGCCCGCGCGGTGGCGCGGATCCGGGAGGCCCTCGAACGCGAGGACCGGCCGTCGTGCTTCGTCGCCGAGCGGTGTCTCGCCGTCGCCCCGCGGTGGGGCGTGTTGGCGGGGGCGTGGCAGCACTTCGAGCCGCTGGTGGACTGAAGTCGCCACGGGGGCTGACGAGCCGTCAGAAAGTAGAGACAGCAGGGGTGAATGAGGTTGCGACTGCACTAGAACATGTGTTCTGCATATCTGCTTGAGTGCAGTAGCATTTGATGGGTGAGCGAGGAACGACCCGTCGGTGGTG